>NZ_JAHUTH010000053.1:0-36064 GCF_025376855.1 Variovorax endophyticus | reverse complement strand
TGTGAAAGTAGGTCATCGTCAGGCTATTACAGCCAAAAAAGCCCCAACCAATCGGTTGGGGCTTTTTTCTTTGCGCAAGCAAAAGCAACGCAGAAGCAGAAACAAAAAGCGCATTGTCCAAAACGATGCGCTTTTTTAATTGGCAATTCAATCAGACCGCCTTGATCGGAGGCAGATCCACCAACTGAGGACGTCCGCCCAGCATCCGCGGAAGCGTCTCCGCATTGACCTCGAACGGCACACCTGGAGCGATCTGGCTGACCTGATCGAGCTGGTTCACCAGGTCCCGCGGCAGCTTCAGATCGAGCGCCAGAAGGTTGTTGTCGAGCTGCTCTACCGTCCGCGGTCCGATGATCGGAATGATCGACGTGGTGGAGTTCCGCGCCTTGCTGCCGAGCCATGCCAGCGCGACTTCAGCCGGCGATCGCCCGAGCTGCGCGCCCGCTTCGATCACGGCATCCACGACGGCCGCGTCGCGCTCGGTCTTCTCGGTTCGGATGACCCGGCCCATGCCCTGGAGCCGGCCCTGTTCCCCGTTGCGGTACTTGCCCGTGAGCAGGCCGCCTCCCAGAGGCGACCACACGACGACCGCCAGGCCCAGCGCTTCGGCCATCGGCATCAGCTCCCTGTCGGCGCTGCGTTCGATCAGGCTGTATTCGAACTGCACGCCCACAAGCGGCGACCAGCCACGCAATTCCGACAGCAAATCCGCGCGCGCGATGCGCCAGGCCGGAAAGTTCGAGAAGCCTGCATAAAGGATCTTCCCCGCGCGCACGAGGTCATCGAGCCCCCGGAGAATTTCTTCCGCGGGCGTGACGTTGTCGGAGTGATGGACCCACAGCAGGTCGATACGGTCGGTCTTGAGCCGCTGCAGGCTCTGTTCGACGGAGTAGACGAGGTTCTTGCGGCTGTTGCCGGTCTTCGCCAGCGTCGGCTCCTTCGAGGCGCCGCCGCTGTACTTCGTCGCCACCACGATGTCGTCGCGGATCGGCGCGATGAACTCGCCCAGCATGGATTCGGACTGGCCGAACTGGTAGCCGTCGGCGGTGTCGAAAAAGTTGCCGCCGGCCTCGAGGTAGCGGTCGAGGACCTGGTGCGCCTCGGCATGCTCGGAGCCGTAGCCCCAGCCCGTGCCGAACAGGGCGACACCGAGTGCGAATTCGGAAACCCGGAGGCCGGACTTGCGGCCGAGAAGACGATAGCGCATGGAATTTCTCCTTCGTGGATGGACGATCACTCGCTTGGCGCGACCAAGTGCGCCTCCTGCGGGCCGTTCACCGCATGGGCATCGCGGCCGGGCATCAGCAGCCGTGTCAGCGCCAGCGCGACCACGGCCACGCCGGCGGCGGACCAGGCGGCCGCCGCGAATCCGTTGCTGAATGCATATCGCAACGCAGTGGCGGCAGCGTCCGCCGCGCCAGCGGGCAGGGTCTGCAACTCATGCAGCGCCCCTGCCACATCGCCCGCGCTGAAGCGCTTCGCCACATCCCGCGCCAGCGCGGGCGCCAACGGCCACTGCGCCGCCGCGCGCTGGAAGTCCGCGCTGGCCACCGCCACCAGCACCGCGCCCAATCCGGCTACGCCCGCCAGCAGGCCGCTGAAGCGCGTGGTACCTGCCAGCCCCGAGGCCATGCCCGCGCGCTGCGGCGGGATCGCGCCCTGCATGGCCTTGGCCGTTTCGCCGTTGAGCAGGCCCGCGCCGGTGCCGGCGAGCGCCATCGCACAGGCGAAGGCAAGGTAAGCCGAGCCGCCGGTGGCCAGCAGCGCCATGGCCGCATTCGCCGCGCCGCTCAATCCCAGGCCCAGGCACAGCAAGGCGCGCGGCGTCCACCCGGCCGTGTAGTAAGCGGCGATGCGCGGCACCAGGAACATGGGCAGCGCGAACGGCAGCATCGAGAGGCCGGCGCTGGCGGGCGACAGTCCGTAGGCGTTCTGCAGATACAGCGGCAGGTAGAACAGCATGACCTGCGCCCCCGCCGCATAGCCCACCATGGCGAAAGCGCTGCCGACGAAGGCCGGCGAGCGCAGCAACCTGAAGTCGACCATGGGCCGCGACTGCAGGCCCTCGATCACGACAAAGGCCTCGAGCAGCAGCACGCCGCCGATCAGTCGCCACAGCACCGCGGGCGAGGACCAGCCCAGCGCGTTGCCGTCGATGGCTGCCCAGGTCAGCAGGAACAGCGCACCGCTGAAGGTGGCGACGCCCCTATAGTCCAGCCGCACGGCCTCCTTGTCGCGCGATTCCTCCACCACGCGCAGCGTGGCGGCGATCAGCACCACGCCGATGGGCAGGTTGATGAGAAACACCCAGTGCCAGCCGATGGTGCTCGAGATCACGCCGCCGAGGATGGGCCCGCAGGTGATGGCGATGCCGAGGCAGGCGCCCCAGAACGCATAGGCCCGTGCGCGCGCCGGTCCCTGGAAGCTGTGATTGATCACCGCCAGCGCCGCCGTCAGCAGCAGGGCCGCGCCGATGCCCTGGAAGGCCCTCGACACGTTGAGCACCCAGGCTGCCGGCGCCGTGCCGCAGAACAGCGAAGCGCCGGCGAAGAGCACCTGCCCGATCACCATGATGCGTCGCCGGCCATACCGGTCGCACAGCGAGCCCGCGGCCATGAGCAGGGCCGCGAAGGGCAGCATGTACGCGGTGATCACCCATTGCATGTCCGCGAACTCGGCATCGAGCCTGTGCGCGATGGTGGGCAGGGCGACCGCCACCACGTTGGTGTCGAGCATCACCAGCGAGCACACCATGGAGGCCACCAGCAGGACGGCTCGCTGTCGACGCGAATCCTGCGCGGCGGCAGGGGATGGAGGAAGGGTGTTCATGGATTTGAGGGCATATGCCCATATTTAGGCCAATGAAGAACGAGGTGAATGCAAACCCGGAAATCAGGACGCCCGCGAGCTCAGCCGCTCGTCCGCGGCAATATCGAGCAAGGTGGTGCGCAATATCGCCGCTTCCGCTTCGCCGAACACCTCGCAGAAGCGGTCCTGCGCGCGCTGCCACAGCGGCTGCGCGCGGGCGACGAGCGCCTGCCCCTTGCGGGTCAGCACGACCTGCCGCTGGCGGCGGTCCGACTCGCCATGCTGCAGTGCCAGCAAGCCATCGCGTTCCAGTGGGCGCAAGGTGTGGCCCAGGGCGGAGCGGTCCATCACCAGCGCATCCGCCAGCACCTGGAGGCTGGGCGCCTCGCTGGCGCGCCGGCTCAACTCCATCAGGATCGAGTACTGGGTGGAGCGCAGCCCCACGGGTGCCAGCGCTTCGTCATAGAGCTGCGTGACGCGGCGCGTGGCCTTGCGCAGCGCGGTGCTGCAGCACATGCCGTGGTGGTGATGGGCGGAGGTCATGCGCAATTATGGGTATATGCCCATAAACCGCGAGGGCGGTAGTGTTTCCGCGGGGCGGCTCCCGGGCATTCACCGCGAGGTCGTCAGAAGGCGCTCTTGACCACGCCACCATCCACGCGCAGCGCAGCACCCGTCGTCGCCGACGCGAGCGGGCTCGCCACATAGGCCACGAGCGAAGCGACTTCCTGCGGCGTGGCGAAGCGCTTGATCAGCGAGGTCGGGCGGATCTGCTCGAAGAACTCCGCCTCGACCTGCTCGAAGCTCTTGCTGCTCGATCGCGCCATGCCCTCGACGAAGTCGCCGACGCCACGCGATTTCGTCGGGCCCGGAAGCACGCTGTTCACCGTGATGTTCGTGCCCGCCATCGATTCCGCGAGCCCGCGCGACACCGCGATCTGCGCTGTCTTCGTCATGCCGTAGTGGACCATCTCGGTCGGTATCTGCACCGCGCTTTCGCTCGAGATGAAGATGATCCGACCCCAGTTCGCCCGCTTCATCTCCGGCAGCACCAGGCGCGCGAGCCGCACGCCGCTCAGCACGTTGACGTCGAAGAAGCGCAGCCAATCCGCGTCGGGGATGTCCTCGAAGGCCTTGGCCTCGAAGATGCCGAGGTTGTTGACGAGGATGCCGATGCCGGGGTGGCGGCGCACGACCTCCTCGGCGGCGTCGGCCTGGCTGAGGTCCCCGGCGTAGCCGACCACCGTGCCCTGCGTCTCCGAGCGGATGCGCTCCACGGCCTCGTCGACCGATGCCTGCGATCGGCCGTTGACGATGACGCTGGCGCCCTCGCGGGCCAGCGTGTGCGCGATCGCGTAGCCGATGCCGGCGGTGCTGCCGCTGACCAGGGCCAGCTTGCCCTTCAGTTGTAGATCCATGTCGATGCTCCTTGTGTCGATGACCAGACGGGCGTCAGCCCAAAAAATTGACCAGCGCGGGAATGACCTGCTCGGGCGCCTCTTCCATCAGCCAGTGGCCGGACCCCTTGACGATCACGCCCTGCACGTGGGTCGCGACCATCTTGCCCTGGTCGATCAGGAAAGTGCCACCGGCCTTTTCCCCGGAGAGAACCAGCATCGGCATCGGCAGCGGCGTCTTGCCCAGTTCGGCGAACTCGGCCGCGTCCTGCTCGAAGGCCTTGAAGTACTCGAAGCCAGCGCGCATGCCGCCGGGCTGCGCGTAGGCCTTGGCATAGAAGCGGCGATCGGCCTCGGGCACCGAGCGCTTGGGGTCGGCCGCGAAGTCGTTCCAGAAATGCTCGAAGTAGATGCGCTCTCGTCCGTGCACCAGCGCCAGCGGCGTCGCGCCGTGGAAATGGAAATGCCAGAGGTCGCGCAGCAGCCAGACGTTCTGCCAGGCGCCGATGCCGGGCAGGAAGGCGTCCATGAGCACCACCTTGTCGGTCTCCGACGGGAACTGCGCGGCATAGGCATAGGCCACCATCAGGCCGATGTCGTGGCCGACGATGCTCACGTTGCGGATGCCGAGCGACTTGACGAGCTCGTGGATGTCGACGGCCATGTTCTTCTTGCCGTAGCCGGTCTCGGGCTTCGACGAATTGCCCGCACCGCGCAGGTCGGGCACGACCACGGTGTGCGTCTTCGCCAGCAGCGGCATCAGCGGGTTCCACATGTGGCCGGTCTCGGCGTAGCCGTGCAGCAGCACGATGGCCGGCCCGGTGCCGCCGATGCGGTAGTCGATGCGGGTGCCGTTCACCTCGGCGCTGCCTGCGCGAAAGCCCGGCACCGCGTCGACTGCGGGCGCGGCGTGCGCCACGGAGCCGAAGCTCAGCGCGGCGCCGAATGCGGCGGCGCCGGCGATCAGCGCGCGGCGGGTGGGGGCGGGATGGGTGGTGTTCATGTCTAGGCCTTTCGGTCTGTGTTTTGGGGTGAAGCGAATTTATGATTCAGCTTCACTTCCAGAAAGGCCCCAAAAGTGGTTTACTCATTCAGCTTTCATGAATGATTGGAGCCCAGGGCCATGGACCGATTGCGTGCGTACGAGGTGTTCGTGACCGTGGTCGCGCGCGGCAGCTTCGTCAAGGCGGCCGACGCGCTCGACACCTCCCCGGCCAACGTGACGCGCTACGTCAACGAACTCGAAGCCCACCTGCGCACGCGGCTGATCAACCGCACCTCGCGCCGCCTGTCGCTCACCGAGGGCGGCGAAGCCCTGTTCGACCGGGCGAAGTCGATCCTCGAGGAGGTGGCCGAGACCGAGGCGCTCGCGACCACCGCGTCGCTCCAGCCGCGAGGCCGCCTGCGCCTCAACGCGCCGCTGAGCTTCGGCAGCCTCGTGCTGGCACCGCTGTGGCCGAAGTTCATGGCGAAGTACCCCGATGTCGAACTCGACATCGCGCTCATCGACCGCGTGGTCGACATCGTCGAGGAGGGCTACGACCTCGCCATCCGCATCTCGCGGACCACCTCGGGCAATCACATCGCGCGCCACCTGGGCCGCTCGCAGAACCTCGTGTGCGCCTCGCCCGACTACCTGGCGAGGCACGGCATGCCCGAGGTTCCCGTGGACCTGTCACGGCACCCGTGCCTGGGCTACACCTATGGCGCGACCTCGGACGAGTGGCAGTTCGCCGGGCCCGGCGGAACGCTGGAATCGGTTCGCGTGCGCTGGGCCCTGCGCGCGAACAACGGTCAGACCGCCCGTGCCGCGGCCCTCGCCGGCGCCGGTGTCATCTGGCAGCCGAGCTTCGTGCTCGGCGAGGACGTGCGGGCCGGCCGGCTCGTCGAGGTCATGCCGGGCTATCACATGCCCCCCATCGACATCCTGGCGATCTACGCCAGCCGTCGCCATCTCAGCGCCAAGGTGCGGGTGATGGTCGACTTCCTGGTCGAGGCTTTTCAGGGGGCGACGATGTAGCGAGCGTGCGTTGCTCGACGCAGCGGATGCTCACGCGCCCACTTTGAAGCGTTCGGCGATGTAGGTGGCCGGCGGCTTGCCGAAGGCTTTCTTGAACATCGTGATGAAGGCGGACGGCGACTCGTAGCCCAGGCCATAGGCCACCTGCTGCACGGTCGCGCCGCCCGACAGTTCGCGAAGCGCGACGATCATGTGCAGCTGGCGCCGCCAGCGGCCGAAGCTCAGACCGGTCTGCGCCGTGCACAGCCGGGTCAGGGTGCGCTCGCTGGTGCCGGTCTCGGCGGCCCAGTCCTGCAGGGTCCGGCGGTCCGAAGGGTCGAGCGAGATGGCGCGCGCGCTCGCGCGCAGTTGCCGCGTGTGCGCTGAGTGCATTTCCAGACGCGGGCCGAGTGGCCGGACTCCACGCTCGTAGCGAACCACGCGATCGTTCGTGCCGTTTCTTTTCGCTCGGCCGGGGCAGTCCGCATGTCTTTCCCGTCAGGAGATTCCCCCTCAAGGCGCCAGCCGCGTGAACACATAGTCCCTGTCCTTCACCCGCGCCGCATGGCAGGCAAAGCAGGTCTGGTGCTGCGCGATGTCCACCGGCTTGCCGTCGACGAAGCGGCCGAAGCCCCAGCCGCCGGTGGCGGCGTACTTCTTCGAGTCCTTGACCATCACCTGCACCGTGGTCGCCATGCCCGGCACCAGCGCGGGCTCGAAATCCGGCGACTGCACGTGCTTCCACGCGAGCTTGGTCAGCACTGTGCCGTCGGGGAAAGGCAGCGTGCCCTTCTTGTAGGCATCGACGGCGGTCTTGTTGCCGAGCACCACGCGCAGTTCGTTGAGCGGCTCGGACTCCAGCGCGGGCGCGATCAGCTGCCATTCGCGGTAGCCCTTGGGGATCGTCACGCCATAGATCGGCGATGCGGCGGACGTGGCGGGCACGGCGGGCTTGCCGTCCGCGGCGAGCGACACGGCTGCGAACGCGCAGGCGCCGAGCGCGAGCGTCACGGCGGCGATTTCCATGCGGAAGGTTTTCATCGAAGGCGTCCTTGAAGTGGGGGCGCCGCGATTCTTCGGCGCCTCCGCGCGCCATGGCGCGGCCTTCGTATGCCCGTGTATCCGCGCCGCGTACGCGACACACTGCGATTCGCCACGGACCGGGCGGCAATGTCATGCAGTTTGAACGACGGTGCCATGGAAGCCACACGCCCGCGCCGATCCAATCCATTGCGTTGACATGCCATCGGGCGCATGTCCGAACACGAGAGGCACACCATGGATTTCGAACTCGACCCCGCGCAACGCGATCTTCAGCAGCGCGCACGCAGCTTCATCGGGACGGTCGTCCTGCCGCACTACCGCGAATGGCCGGCCGCCAACTGCGACTACAGCCCCGAGCTCAATGCACACCTGAAGGCCAAGCTGGCCGAATACGGACTGGCCAAGCTGATCGTGCCGAAGGAATTCGGCGGCCAGGGCCTGGGGCCGATGGAGGACGTGATCGTGCTGGCCGAGTTCTCGAAGTCGCCGCGACGCATGCCCGGCGGGCCGTTCGCGCCGTGGCCGGTGCTCTACCAGGCGCCCGAGAAGATCCGCGAGAAGTATCTCTATCCGGTGCTCGAGGGCAGGACCGGCTGGTCGATGTGCTTCACCGAACCCGAGGCCGGCTCGGACCTCGCGGGCATCCGCACGACGGCGGTGCGAAAGAGCGACCACTGGGTGCTCAACGGCACGAAGATGTGGCGCACCGGCCATCACTTCGCGTCGTACACGGCGGTCGCGGCGGTCACCGATCCGAGCAAGGGCCCGAAGGGCATCAGCGTGTTCCTGGTCGACAACGACACGCCGGGCTTCACGAAGTCACGCGACATCCCGGTGATCGCGCGGCAGTGGGGCACGGAGCAGGAGGTGCGGCTCGAGAACGTGATCGTGCCAGCCGAGAACCTGCTGGGCGCGGAGGGCGAGGGCTTCTCCATCGCGCAGCACCAGTTCAATCGCTTCCGCCTAAGGCTGGGCGGCACCGCGCTCGGCATGGCCGAACGCAGCCAGGAACTGGCCGTCGAATACGCGCGCGAGCGCAGGGTGTTCGGCAAGGCGCTCGGCGACAACCAGGCGATCCAGTGGATGCTGACCGACAACCAGTACGACATCGAATCGATCCGCCTCAACACCTACTACGCGGCCTGGATGGTGGCGCGCGGCGGCTACTCGGCCTCGCGGATGCAGGCGGCCATGGTGAAGGCCTACTGCGTGGATGCGGGGCTGCGGGTGATCGACCGCTCGATGCAGGTGCTGGGTGGGCGCGGCCTCGCGATCGAGGACTATCCGTTCTTCGACTTCCACAACCTGCTGCGCATGTGCAAGCAGATGGAAGGCTCGACCGAGATCATGAAGATCGTGATGGCGCGCGAGATCCTGTCGGGCGAGTTGAACTGATGAAGAAAGCGGCGGCCCGGGCGGCCGCCGCCTTCACGCGACCACGACGATCTTGCCGAGCGCGCCGCGCGCATCGAGTCGCGCGATGGCCGCGGGCGCATCGGCCAAGGCGAAGGTCTCGGTCACCTCCGGCTGCAGCAGGCCCTCGCGCCACATCGCGAGCAGCGAGTGCACGTTGCGGTCGTTGAGCTTCGGGTCCTGCTGCACGAAGCTGCGCCAGTCCACGCCGACGATGTGGCGGCTCTTGAGCAGCGCCAGGTTGAGCGGCACGCTCGGGATGCCGGCGGTGAAGCCCACCACCAGGTGGCGGCCGCCGCGGCGCAGGCTGCGCAAGGAGGGTTCGGTGTAGCCGCCACCGACCGGATCGAACACCACGTCGCAGCCGTCGCCGCCGACCGCCTCCTTGAGGCGGCGCGCGAGCGCCTGTTGCGCCTCCCGGCCTTCCACCTGCTGCTCGTAGACCAGCCCGCACGAAGCGCCACGCGCCATCGCGAAGGCCAGCTTGGACGGCGAGGACACGG
This sequence comes from Variovorax endophyticus, assembly GCF_025376855.1. NCBI lineage: Bacteria > Pseudomonadati > Pseudomonadota > Betaproteobacteria > Burkholderiales > Comamonadaceae > Variovorax > Variovorax endophyticus. Next base: position 26,900 of record NZ_JAHUTH010000053.1, on the reverse strand, counting down.
CGGCCACCACGCGCGCGCCGAGCGCATGCGCGACCTCGACCGCGGCCGATCCCACGCCGCCAGCGGCGCCGAGCACCAGGACCGTCTGTTGCGCACGCAGCTGGGCGGCATCGCACAGTGCGTGGTAGGCGGTGGCATAGGCGAACATGAAGGCGGCCGCCTGCGTGCGCGGCGTGTCGGCCGGCACGCGCACGCATCGCTGCTCCGCCACCGCGATGCGATCGGCCATGGCGCCCCAGCCGCAGCGGCCGATGACGAGGTCGCCCTCGCGCAGGCCCGACACGCCCGGGCCGGCCTGCTCCACCACGCCGCAGAACTCGCTGCCCGGAACGAAGGGCCGTTCGGGCCTGACCTGGTAGAGGTCGCGGATCAGCAACCCGTCGGGATAGTTGACGCCCACCGCGGCGATCTTCACGAGCACCTCGCCCTCGGCGGGCACCGGATCGGGCAGCTCCTGCCACACCAGCGTCTCCGGTCCCCCGGGGCGATGACTCACCCATGCTTTCATGTTCGGCTCCTTTGGTTAGCGCCATGATGAAAGGCCGGTCCGGCCCGCGCCATGACCGCCGCGCGCAACCCGCATGGCGCGGCGCGCAGGGGTCATGGGGAACGAGCGCGGCGGTCATCGCGGCCGTGCAAGCGCGACGGCACCATGCGGCGATGCACGACACGTCGAAGAACACGCCATCATCGCCCGCCGGCCCCTTGCGCGGCCTGCGGGTCGTGGAGTTCGCGGGCCTGGGCCCGGTCTCCTTCACCGCGATGCTGCTCGCCGACATGGGCGCGCGGGTCGCGCGCATCGAGCGGCCTGGCGCGGCGCAGATGGAGCGCGGCGCGACGATGCGTGGCCGCGGACGCCTCGCACTCGACCTGCGCGCGGCGGAAGGACTCGCGACCGCGCGCGAACTGCTGCGCCATGCCGACGTGGCGATCGAGGGCTTTCGTCCCGGCGTGATGGAAAGGCTGGGGCTCGGCCCCGCCGAGCTGTTCGCGCTGCGGCCCGCGCTGGTGTTCGGCCGCATGACCGGCTGGGGACAGGACGGCCCGCGCAGCCACCAGGCAGGCCATGACATCGACTACCTCGCGGTCGCCGGCGCGCTGCATCCCATCGGTCCCGTCGAGGCGCCCAGCGTGCCGCTGAACCTCGTCGGAGACTATGGCGGCGGCGCGCTCTACCTGGCCGTGGGCGTGCTCGCGGCCCTGCACGAGGCGGCGCGCAGCGGGCGCGGCCAGGTCGTCGATGCCGCGATCTGCGACGGCGCGGTGTCGCTGCTGTCGCTGATCCATGGCCTGCGCGCCGCCTCGCGCTGGCGCGACGAGCGGCAGGCCAACGTGCTCGATGGCGCCGCGCCGTACTACCGCAGCTACCGTTGCGCCGACGGGCTGCACCTGGCGGTGGGCGCGATCGAGCCGCAGTTCCATGCCGAATTTCTCGCGCGCCTGGGCCTGGATGCCAAGGCGTTCGCGCAGCACGATCGCGATCGCTGGCCCGAGCAGGCGCGCGCGCTCGAGGCGCTGTTCGCGCGCGAGCCACGCGCGCACTGGGAGGCGTTGTTCGAAGGCGGCGACGCCTGCGTCGCGCCAGTCCACAGCCTCGGCGCGAGCACGCGCGATCCGCACCTCGTGGCGCGCGGCACCTTCGTCGAACTCGAAGGCGAACTGCAGCCCGCGCCGGCGCCGCGCTTCAGCCATTCACCTTCGCTGCCGCGCCCCGCGACATCGGTGGTGGCCGATGCGCACTGGCTGGCGGACTGGGCGCGGCCAGGACCCTGAATCAGGAGGCCGGCGGGTTGGCCCGGTACTCGGTCGGCCCCGTGCCGGTCCAGCGCCGAAAGGCCCGATGGAAGGTGCTGTACTCGGCGAAGCCCAGCCGCAGCGCGATGGTCTCGAGCTTCACATGGCCCTGGCGCACCATGTCGAGCGCCGCGCGGCGGCGCACGTCGTCGCGCAGTTCGGAGAAGCCGCAGCCCTCGTCGACCAGATGCCGTCGCAGGGTCACCGGCGTCATGTGGAGGCGGGCCGCCACGTCGTCCAGGCTCATCGGCGTGCCCACCTGCGCGCGCAGGATGGACTTCACGCGGTCGCTGACGCGGCTCTGGTCGTAGTAGCGGGTGATGAGCATGCGCGGCGCTTCCGAGAGGAAGCGGCTCAGGCGCTCCTCGCCGCCGATGATCGGCAGCGAGGCCAGGTGGCATTCGAGCCGCAGCGCGGTGAACGGCTGCTCGAAGCGGATCTCGCGCGTGTCGTAGGTGCGCAGCGTCTCGGCGCTGGCCGGCCGGCGCGGATACGAGAACTCCACCGCGGTCAGCGGAATGCGGCGGTCGACCAGCCAGCACATGAACTGGTAGAGCAGGAAGATGGTCGCCCCATGCAGCGCCACATGCCGCTCGGGTGAGAGCGCGCGCAGCGGCTTGAGCCAGACGATGGCCTCGCCGCCTTCGCGGCGGATCTTGATCGAGAAGTCGTCGACCACCAGCGCATAGAAGCGGCCGATGACGACCAGCGCCTCGCCGAGCGTGCGGCAATTGACGATCAGCCGGCACAGGGTGTGGAAGGTGCCCGGCGGTATCGGCCGCGAGGCGATGCCCCAGGCCTCGTCGCGCGCGCGCCGCGCCAGCAGGATCAGGAAGCGCGTGAAGGCCTGCTCGCTGACGCGCAACCCGCGCGCATCCAGCTGCCGCGGATCGATGCCCGAACGGCGCAGTACCGCCTCGGCCTGCGCCGGCGGCAGGGCCGCGCTGCGCAGGAACAGCTGCACGAACCAGCCGGCGATCGGCGGCGGCGTGGCGCTCGGCGAGGGGCCGGGGGCGGCGGTCATGAAGCGGGCGGGTGCGGACTGGTGCGGGAAGGCGCGGGCATGCGCTTCGCATTGTCGCGCCGCCCGCACGCGCGGCGCCGTCAATCGGCCGTGATGTTGAAGCGCCGGCTCAGCGCCTCCCAGTGGCGGTACTCGTTCTGCATCGCGGCGGTGATCTGCTCGGGCGTCTCGCTGCTGGGCTCGAGGCCCGCGAGCTGCAGCCGGCCGACCATGTCGGGCTCCTGCAGGATGGCGCGGATCGCGTTGCGCAGGCGCTCGGCCACCGGCGCCGGCGTGCCCGCGCGCAGGAACAGGCCCCACCAACCCGTGTAGTCGAAGCCTGCATAGCCGAGCTCGTGCAGCGTCGGCACCTGCGGCAGCGCCGTCAGCCGCTTGCTGTGCGCCACCGCGATCGAGCGCAGTCCCTTGTCGCCCTGGCGCTCGATCGCGGTGGCGGCCGAGACGAAGGCCATCGGCACGCGTCCCCCCAGCATGTCCTGCAGCAGCGGGCTGGTGCCGCGGAAGGCCACGTGCGGCATCTCGATGTTCCAGGCCGCGCGCAGCTGCTCGCCGTAGATGTGCGAGGTCGAGCCCGCGCCATAGGAGCCGAACGAGAAGTTGCCCGGGTTGGCCTTGGCAGCGCGCGCGAGGTCGGCCAGGCTCTGGTAGGGGCTCGACGCGGGCACCACCAGCACCACCGCCTGGCGGCCCAGCAGCACCAGCGGCTCGATGTCCTTGGCGAAGTCGTAGGGCGGCTTGCCGCGCGACAGCGCGATGTTCTGGATCAGGCTCGTGATGTGGAACAGCACCGTCAGGCCGTCGGGCGGCTGGCGCAGCAGGTACTGCGTGCCGATGAGGCCATTGGCGCCGGCCTTGTTGTCGACCAGCACGGTGCGCGCGAGCACCTCCTGCAGGCGCTGCGCGAGCGGGCGCACCACGGGGTCGGCCGCGCCGCCGGCGGCATAGGGCACGAGCAGGGTCAGCGGCCGGGTTTCCTGCTGCGCGCTGGCCAGCTCGGGCAGGCCGGCCAGCGAGGCCAGCAGGGCCATCGTCCAGTGCCTGCGTCCGATGTCGATCGTCATGGTCGGGTCTCCGTCACGGTTGGGAAGCGGGCGCGGCGAGCGCGCGGTAGCGGTCGCGCACCACGCGTTTGAGCAGCTTGCCGGTCTCGGTGCGCGGCAGCTCGGTCGCGAAGTCCACGCTGCGCGGGCACTTGATGGCCGACAGATGGGCGCGGCAGTGGTCGATGAGCTGCTGCGCGGTCGAGGCACCGGCGAGCGCCGGGTCCTTGAGCTGGACCACGGCCTTCACCTCCTCGCCGAACTCGGCATGCGGCACGCCGATGACGGCCACCTCGTGCACCAGCGGATGGTCCTGCAGCAGGTTCTCCGCCTCCTGCGGATAGATGTTCACGCCGCCCGAGATGATCATGTTGGCGCGCCGGTCCGTGAGGTAGAGGTAGCCCTCGGCATCGACGTGCCCGATGTCGCCGAAGGTGCCCCAGCCCTGCGGCGTGTGGGTCTCGGCTGTCTTCACCGGATCGTTGTGGTACGCGAAGCTCGGCCCGCCCTCGAAGCAGACTAGGCCGTCGACCATCGGCGCGCATTCGCCGCCGTCGTCGCCCACGATGTGCAGCACGCCCTGCTTCGCGCGGCCCACCGAGCCGGGATGCGCGAGCCATTCGGGCGCCGAGATCGCGGTTGCGCCGGCGCGCTCCGAGCCGGTGTAGTACTCCCAGACGATCGGGCCCCACCAGTCGATCATTCGGCGCTTGACCTCGATGGGGCAGGGCGCGGCCGCATGCAGCGCCAGCCGGTGACTCGAGAGGTCGTGAGCCGCGCGGCGCTCGGCCGGCAGCGCGAGCAGGCGGATGAACATCGTCGGCACCCATTGCGAATGCGTGACGCGCCAGCGTGCGATCGCGGCGAGCGCGCCTTCGGCATCGAAGCGGCGCATCAGCACCACCGTGCCACCGAAGGCCACGCAGCGCACGCTGAAGCGCAGCGGCGCCGCATGGTAGAGCGGCGCGGGCGAGAGATAGACGCTCGCCGGATCGAAGGCGAAGAACGAGAGCCAGTCGCCCGCGAGCGCCTTGCGCAGCTGCTGGTCCTCGAGCTTGTGCTTGATGCCCTTGGGCCGGCCGGTGGTGCCCGAGGAGTAGGCGAAGTCCAGGCCCAAAGGCCGGTCGGGCAGCGGCGGCACCGGGCCGTCGGCCTCGACCAGCGCGCGGTAGCTCGCGGCGCCGTCGACCGGATCGTCGGCGTCGATGCAGAGCACCTCGTCGAGCTGTTCCGGCCAGGCCGCGCGCTCGGCCCAGGGCCGCAGCGCCGTCTCGGTCAGGAGGATGCGCGCGCCCGAGTCCCGCAGGATGTAGTCGATCTCTCCCGGCGTGAGGTGCGTGCTGATCGGCACGTAATAGAGGCCCGCGCGGCGCGCGGCGAAGGTCAGCTCGAAGTATTCGAGCCGGTTGCCCAGCAGGATCGCCACCACCTCGCCGGCCTCGAGGCGGGCCGCGAGGAAGCGCGCGAGCCGCGCCGAGCGTTCGTGCAGGCGCCCGTAGTCCAGCGTTTCGCCGGTCTCGGCCAGGATGGCGGCCGGTCGTGCGGGGGCCTCGGCGGCGAAGCGCGCCAGGCCGTCAAGGACAGGTTCTTTCGGTGGCAAGACGGTCTCCGTGGGGCCCTGGCCACCTCGGGTGGCGCGGACCTTGTCTCTCGTTCAATGGTCCGAGGATACGAAGCCGGGTCGGCGCACGGCATGACCGGGCCGATCAAACTGCATGACGCGCGGCGACGGCGCCCTGGCCGGATCTCAGGCGCCTGTCCGCAGGCCGCCCGCCGACAACGCCGCGAGCTCGACCTGCCCGCCGCGGGGATCGCGCCATGGAAACGCCATGCCCGCCAGCACCGTGTACTCCGCCGCCCGGGCCTCCTGGTGCGGCGTGCCCGCGTCCTCGGCCAGCGAGGGATGGCACATCAGCACATCGCCGCTGCGCGCCGCGGACAGCCAGGCGAGCAGGCGCCGCCGGTAGCCCGCCACCCCGCCCGCGAAGTCGTAGACGCCCAGCAGTCCCCGGCTCGTCGGGATCGCGCGCAGCGCGGCGTCGCGCACCAGCGCACGGCCGCCCAGCGCGTGGATCACCCGGGGCTTGAGCGCCAGGCCGCCGGGCCGCGTGTTGCGCAGCCACGGCGGCGCCGCCGCGTAACGGCGCGAGACCTCTTCGAGCAGCAGCTCGCGCACCATCGGCAGCTGGTGCACATGCCGGTGCCCGTCGACGAAGGCGGGCGCGCGGCCCAGGCCCTCCTCGAAGCGCGAGAGCTGCTCGGCGATGGTCTGCCGCAGGCGCGCCCGCGGCATCGACCGTGCGTAGCAGCGCAGCACCAGCGGGCACAGGCCGGGCTCCTCGGCGCCCGGTGACCGCGGCGGCGTGAGGTCCAGGTGCAAGCCGACGTCGACGCGCGCGGCATCGACGCGCCGCAGCGCGGCCAGGCCCCATGGCCAGGCCTCGCGCAGCACCAGGCAACCGGTGGCCGAGAGATTGCGCCGCGCGATCAGGTCGAGCACCGCCGCGTTGATGCCCGCGCTCATGCCGAAGTCGTCGGCGCAGATGCAAAGCCGTTGCGTTGCGGCCGCGGGCGCGGTCATGGCTCCTCGGTTTCCAGGCCGTGGCCGCGCTGCTCGCGCACCACGTAGACGGGCCGGCCCTTGACCTCCTCGAAGATGCGCGCCACGTATTCGCCGAGGATGCCGGTGGAGATCATCTGCACGCCGATGAAGAACATCAGGCTCACGACGATGGTCGACCAGCCCGACACCTCGTTGCCGAAGCACATGTAGTCGAAGACCACGTAGCTGCCGTAGCCGAAGGCCGGCACCGCGAGCATCAGGCCGGCCACGCTGACCATGCGCAGCGGCCAGGTGGTGAAGGAGGTGAGGCCGTCGAGCGCCAGCTTGAACAGGCGCCGCGCGTTGAAGCGGCTGCGCCCCTCGGCGCGCGGCGCCGGCGTGTAGGGCAGCGCCACGGCGCGAAAGCCGACCCAGGCGTACAGGCCCTTCATGAAGCGGCTGCGCTCGGGCAGCTTCAGCAGCGCATCGACCACCTTGCGATCCATGAGGCGGAAGTCGCCCGCGTTCTCCGGCACCGCGAAGCGGTCGGAGGCGTTGAGCAGCCGGTAGAACAGGCGCGTGCTCCAGGTCTTCAGCGGCCCCTCGTCGCGGCGGTCCTCGCGCACCGCGTAGACCACCTCCGCGCCCGCGCGCCACTGGTCGATCATGGCGCGCACCAGCGCGGGCGTGTGCTGCATGTCGCCGTCGAGCAGCACCACCGCATCGCCGCGCGCCGCGCCCAGGCCGGCGGTCAGGGCCGCTTCCTTGCCGAAGTTGCGCGACAGCGAGAGGCCGCGGATGCCGGGCCGCTCGCACCACGCGCCGAGCACGAGGTCGGTGTCGTCGGTGCTGCCGTCGTTGACCACGATCACCTCCCAACGCAACCCGGTGGCGCGCAGCATGCGCTCGAGTTCCGGCAACAGCGTGCCCAGGTTCCGCGCCTCGTTGAAGCACGGAACGACGCACGAGATGCTCGGTAGGGCGACCTGCGGCCTCTGCAGCCTCGATTCGGAGAGGGGGGCGTTCATGGATGGATCGGCGGCACCTCGGATGCCGTGACGAAGAATGAGCTGGAGATTACGAGCTTGTGCATAGGAAAGCACTCAATTCCATGTGCGCGACGCGACCCTTTGCGCGCGGTCAGTGCGGGGTCAGCATCGGCGGCTCCGGCCGCGCCGCGGCCAGCGGCAGCCGCAGCTCGAAGCGCGCGCCGCCGCCCGGTGCGTTCATCGCCTCGATGCGGCCGCCATGCCCCTGCACCACGGCCTGCGACAGCGCGAGCCCGAGGCCCAGGCCCGGCGTGGTCTCGTCCGAACGCGCGCCGGCGCCGCGGTAGAAGCGCTCGAACAGGTGCGGCAGTTCGTCGCTGCGGATGCCGGGACCGTGGTCCGCGATGCGCACCACGGCCTCGCCGCTGCCCGGTGGCGCGAACACGTCGACGTGCACGGTGCCGCCATCGGGCGAGAACTTCAGGGCGTTGTCGAGCAGGTTGGCCAGCGCGAGGTTCGCGGCGCCGCGCGCCACGCGCACCGCCACCGGCGCGAGCAGCTCCAGCCGCAGCCGGATGCCGCGCTCGCGCGCCATCGGCTCGAGGCGCCGCACCGCTTCCTCGGCCAGCCGGTCGAGCGCCACGGTCTCCGCGGCCTCGCGCTCCTGGCCCGCGTCGATGCGGGCCAGCACCAGCAGTTCCTCCACCAGCAGCGAGAGCGATTCCACCTCGTCGAGCGCCGAGCGCAGGGTCTGGACATAAGCCGCGGGTTCGCGCGGCCGGCGCAGCGCGAGCTCGAGCTCGGTACGCAGCCGCGACAGCGGCGAGCGCAGCTCGTGCGAGGCATCGGCGGTGAAGCGCCGCTGCGCCTCCATGCCGTGCTCGATGCGCGCCAGCATCGCGTTGAGCGTCTCGACGAGCCGGCCGACCTCGTCGGCCGTGCCAGGGCTCGGCAGCCGTTCGCTGAGGTTGGCGTCGCTGATGCGGTGCGCCTGCTGCACCACCTCGTCGATGGCGCGGAAGGCGCGCCGCGTGATCAGCGTGCCGGCCAGTCCCAGCGCCAGCAGCAGCGCGCCGCCGAGCACGAGGAACAGCACGCTGGCCATCGCGACCGTGCGGTTGACGTCGTCGAGCGAGCCGGCCACCTGCACCGCCAGCGTCGCCGCGCGGCCGGGCACCGGCACCGAGACCATGCGCGTGGGTTCCTCGCCGAAGCCCTCGAGCGTCTCGAACACGGTCTCGCCCGCGGCGAGCCGCTCGCGCAGCAGCGGCGGTATCGGCAACTGGGCCTCGCCGAGGTTGGTGCTGCGCGCGAGCACGCGGCCATCGGGGCCGACGATCTGCACCAGCCGGTCGAGCCGCACGAAGGAGGGCGCGCCCGGTCCCGAGGGCGCCTCGTGCACCGTGGCCGCGCTGCCCGCGTCGGCCGACAGCAGCATGCCGAGCTCGGTCTCGGCCAGTGCGAGCAGCGCGGCGTCGAGCTCGCGGTGCACGTTGCGCGCGAACACCGCATAGGCGCCGAAGGCCGCGATGGCCATGACCGCGACGGTCACGCCCACCTGCACCAGCACCAGGCGCCGGCGCAGGCTAAGCATGGCCGTCGTCCGCCGCGAGCCGGAAACCGCGGCCGCGCACCGTGCGGATCAGCGGCGGCGCCGGTGCCGCGTCGACCTTGCGGCGCAGGTTGCCCACATGCACGTCGATCAGGTTGTCGATGCCGATCAGGTCGTCCTTCCAGACCTGTTCGGCCAGGCGCGCGCGGCTCACCACCTCGCCGGCATGCCGCAGCAGCATGTGCAGGATCGCGAACTCTTTGTGCGTCAGGTCCAGCGTCGCGCCGCCGCGCTGCGCGCGCTGGCGCTGCGGATCGAGGCTCAGGTCGGCCAGCGACAGGATCACCGGTCGCATGCTCTCCGGGCGGCGCAGCAGCGCGCGCACGCGCGCCAGCAGTTCGTCGAAGGCGAAGGGCTTGGTCAGGTAGTCGTCGGCGCCGGTGTTCAGGCCCTCGACGCGGTCGCGCAGCGCATCGCGCGCCGTGAGCATCAGCACCGGCGTCGCGCAGCCGCGCCGGCGCAGCTCGCGGCACAGCGAGAGGCCGTCGCCCCCCGGCAGCATCCAGTCCAGGACCAGCAGGTCGTAGGCCTGCACGAAGGCCCGCTCGTCGCCTTCCTCGGCGCTGTGCACCGCGTCGACCACGAAGCCTTCCTCCTCGAGGCCGCGCGCGAGCAGCCGGGCCGCCTTGCGGTCGTCTTCGATCAACAGGATTCGCATGGCGCGCCATCATCGGGTCGCAACCTGACCGCCCGCTGCCACGATCCTGAAGCCGTCTTCAGGATTTCTTGGGGAAATCTTCAGCCGCGTTTTCCTACGCTCGCGCCGGTGCCGGCAGCCAGCCGCGCCGCGACGCATCCATCGCCATGAAGAAGCCTCCCCACAAGATCATCCTCGCGCATGCCATTGCCGGCACCCTGGCCTGCGCGGCCCTGTACGCCGGCTGGTTCCATGCCGCGGCGCACAGTGCGCCCGCCGTGCCCGCGCCCGCGCCGCTGCTGGTGCGCGAAGGCCACCGCCTGAGCGTGCCCGCCGGCTCCCCGCTGCGCGAGCGGCTGCGGGTCGACGCCATCGGCGAAAGCACGAGCTCGCACCTGCTGAGCCTGCCCGCAACGGTGGAGGCCGACCCGGCGCGCACCGTCAACATCCTGCCGCCGCTGGCCGGGCGCCTGCTCGCGCTCCAGGTGCGCCTCGGCGACACGGTGCGCGCGGGCCAGCTGCTCGCGACGATGAGCTCGCCCGACCTCGCCCAGGCCGTGGCCGACGCGCAGAAGGCACGCGACGCGCTCGCGCTGGCCGAGCGCGCGCTCGCGCGGGCGCAGGGCGTCAACGAGGCCGGCTCCAACGCGGCCAAGGACGTGGAGGCGGCGCGCAGCGCAGTGGTGCAGCAGACGGCCGAGCTGCGGCGCAGCGAGGCGCGCCTGCGCGCCATCGGTGCCGGCGACGGCGGCGACGGCCGGGTGCTGCGGATCGTCGCGCCCATGGCCGGCACCGTCACCGCGCTCAATGTCGCGCGCGGCGCGGTGCTCAACGACACCAACGCGGCGCTGATGACCGTCTCCAACCTCGAGCGCGTCTGGGTCGGCGTCAGCGTGCCCGAGAACCTGCTGGGGCAGGTGGCCGCGGGCCAGAAGGCCACGGTGACGCTGGCCTCGCAGCCGGGGCGCCATTTCGCGGGCACGGTCGGCTTCGTCGGAACGCTGCTCGATGCCGACACGCGCCGCGCGCGCGCGCGGATCGCCTTCGACAACCCCGACGGCAGCTTCAGGCCCAACATGTTCGCGACCGCGCAGATCGAGCTGCCGCAGGCCGCGCAGCCGCAGGTGCCGAGTTCGGCGCTGCTGATGAACAACGACAGCGTGAGCGTGTTCGTGGAGGTGCAGCCGTGGACCTTCGAGCGGCGCCCGGTCGAGCTCGGACGCGAGGACGGCGAGCGGGTGCGCATCCGCGGCGGCCTCGCGGCCGGCGAGCGCGTGGTGGTCCAGGGCGGCGTGCTGCTCAATGATTAACCTCGTCATCTCCCAGTTCCTGCGCCGCCGCCACCTGGCCTGGGCGCTGTCGGTCGCGCTGGTGCTGTTCGGCGCCTGGTCGTGGACGCAGATGACCGTCGAGGCCTACCCCGACCTCGGCGACGTCACGGTGCAGGTGACGACGCAGGTCAACGGCCTGGCCTCCGAGGAGATGGAGCAGCAGATCACCACGCCGCTGGAGCGCGCGCTGAGCAACACGCCGGGGCTGGCCTCGATCCGCTCGAGCAGCACCTTCGGGCTGTCGCTGATCACGCTGACCTTCAAGGACGGCACCGACGACTACTTCGCGCGCCAGCGCGTGACCGAGCGCATCGGCCAGGTCAGCCTGCCCGCGGGCGCGCAGCCGGGCCTCGGGCCGGTGGCGGGGCCGGCCGGCGAGATCTACCGCTACACGCTCGAGTCCGACCGCATGAACCTGATGGAGCTGTCGGAGCTGCAGCGCTGGAAGGTGATCCCGGCCCTCAAGCAGGTGGCGGGCGTGGTCGACGTCAACAACTTCGGCGGCTTCACGCGCGAGTTCCAGCTCGAGCTCGATCCCGCGCGGCTGCAGGCGCACGGGCTGGTGCTCAACGACGTGGTGACGGCGATCAACAACGGCAGCGCCAACGCGGGCGGCGGGCGCATCGCGCGCGGCGAGCAGAGCTACGTGGTGCGCGGCATCGGCCAGATCCGCTCGCTCGACGACCTGGGCGCGGTGATGGTGTCGAACAGCGGCGGCGCGCCGGTGCTGGTGCGCGACCTCGGGCGGCTGCAGTTCGGGCACCAGGAGCGCGGCGGCATCCTCGGCAAGAACACCGACCCCGACACGATCGAGGGCATCGTGCTGATGCTCAAGTACGAGAACCCCTCGCGCGTGCTCGAGGGCGTGCACCGCAAGATCGACGCGCTGCAGGCCGAGCTCGCCCCGCTGGGCGTGCGCATCGTGCCCTACATCGACCGCGACGACCTCGTGAAGCTCACGGTCGACAAGGTGACGCGCACCGTGCTCGAGGGCATGGCGCTGGTGTGCTTCGTGCTCATCCTGTTCCTCGGCAGCCCGCGCAGCGCGGTGGTCGCGGCGATGGCCATCCCGATGTCGCTGGTGACGGTGTTCATCGTGATGCACTTCACGCGCATGCCGGCCAACCTGTTCTCGCTCGGCGCGATCGACTTCGGGATCATCGTGGACGGCGCCATCGTGGTGATGGAGGCGATCCTGCGGCGGCGCGAGGAGGAACCGGACGCCACGCTCACCGAGGGCAACATCCTCGAGACCGTGAGCCACGTCTCGGGGCCGATCTTCTTCGCCACGCTGATCATCATCACGGCCTACTTCCCGCTGTTCGCCTTCGAGCGCGCCGAGGGCAAGCTGTTCCGGCCGATGGCCTTCACCGTCGGCTACGCACTCGTGGGCGCGCTGCTGTGCGCGCTCACGCTGATCCCGAGCCTGGCCTACGTGGCGCTGCGCAAGCCGCAGCGTCCCTTCGTCAACCGGCCGCTGCTGTGGCTCACCGCGGCCTACCGGCGTGCGCTCGACCTGCTGCTGGGCATGCCCGCCATCGCCTACGGCCTGGGCGTGGCCGCGCTGCTGGCGGTGGCCGTGCTCGGCGCCACGGCCGGGCGCGAGTTCCTGCCCGACATCGACGAGGGCGCGCTGTGGCTGCAGGTGCAGCTGCCCTCGGGCCTGTCGCTCGACAAGGCCAGCGAGATGGCCACCGAGCTGCGCCACGTGCTGCTCGAGTACCCGGAGGTTTCGTACGTGGTGACGCAGCTCGGGCGCAACGACGACGGCACCGACCCCTGGACGCCCTCGCACATGGAGGTGCCGGTGGGCCTCAAGCCCTACGCCGAATGGCCCGCGGGCATGCACAAGGCCGACTTCGTGCGCATGCTGGGCGAGCGCTTCGCGCGCATGCCGGGCTTCGACGTGGGCATCAGCCAGCCGATCATCGACGGCGTGAACGATGCCGTCGGCGGTGCCCACAGCCCGCTGGTGCTGCGCATCTACGGCGACGACCTCGCCGAGAGCCGGCGCATCGGCAACCGCATCGTCGAGCTGCTGGGCACGGTGCGCGGCACGGCCTCGGCCTCGCTGCTCCAGGAGCCGCCGATCCCGCAGGTGGTGATCCGGCTCGACCGCGAGGCGGCCGCGCGCCGCGGCGTGAGCGCGGCCGACGTCGCGAGCCTGGTGCAGACCGGCATCGGCGGCGCGCCGGTCATCACGGTGTACGAGGGGGCGCGCACCTACAACGTGTCGGTGAAGCTGCCGCGCAGCGCCAAGGGCGGCACCGAAGCCCTCGGCGCGCTGCTGCTCAACGGTTCCAACGGCACCAAGGTGCCGCTGGCGCAGGTGGCCGACATCCGCCTGCAGACCGGCGAGAGCACCATCTCGCACGAGATGAACGAGCGCCAGATCACGGTGCGCGTGGACAACCGCGACCGCGACCTGGCCTCCTACCTCGAGGAGGCGCGCGCGCGCATCGCGAAGGAGGTGCCCTTCGATCCGGCGAAGTTCCGGCTGCAGTGGGCCGGCCAGTTCGAGAACCAGCAGCGCGCGCAGGCGCGCCTGGGCGTGTCGCTCGCGATCGTGGTCGCGATCATGGCGGTGCTGCTGTTCTTCCAGTTCGGCAAGATCCGGCACGTGGCGCTGATCCTCGGCGTGGTGCCCATGGCCACGCTCGGCGGGCTGATCGCGGTCCACCTTGCGGGCGAGACCCTCAACATGGCGACCGCGGTGGGCTTCATCGCGCTGTTCGGCGTGTCGATACAGAACGGGATCATCATGGTCGCGAACTTCCGCCGCGTGCGCGGCGAGGGGCTGGCGCTGCGGGCCTCGGTGCTCGAGGGCGCGACCGAGCGGCTGCGCCCGGTGCTGATGACGGCCTCGGTGGCCTCGGTCGGCATGCTGCCCGCGGCGCTGGCCACGGGCGTGGGCACCGATGTGCAGCGCGGGCTGGCCACGGTGGTGGTCGGCGGGCTGGTGGTGTCGACCCTGCTCACGCTGTTCATCCTGCCGGCCTTTTATTACGCGATGGAGCGGCTGTTCGAGCGCAAGGGCTGGGGCCTGCGCCCGCGGCGCGATCGCTGAAGGGGAGGGAGCGAGATGAACAAGAGCATCCCTGTTGCATTGGCCGTCGCGCTGTGCCTGGCCGGCTGCGCCGTGGGCCCCGATTACGCGCGTCCCCCGCTGGACTTGCCCGGGCGCTACACGGCCACGCCGCCGGTGGCCGAGGAAGGCGAGGGCGTGCCGCTGCCGCGGCTGTCGCCCGGCCTCGACATCCCGGCCCAGTGGTGGGCTGCCTTCCGCAATGAGCCGCTCAACGCGCTGGTGGCGCAGAGCCTGGCCGGCAATCCCGGTGTCGAAGCCGCGGAGGCGGCGCTGCGTGCGGCGCGCGAGAACGAGGCGGCCCAGCGCGCGGCCTTCTGGCCGGTGCTGACGGCCGGGCTCGCGCCCACGCGCCAGCGGGTGGCGAACGCGGTCGCGAGCCCGGTGTCGTCGAACGCGAGCCTCTACACGCTGCACACGGCGCAGCTCAACGTGAGCTATGCGCCCGACGTGTTCGGCGCCACGCAGCGGCAGGTCGAGGGCGCGCGCGCGCAGACCGAGGCGCAGCGCTTCCAGGCGCTCGCCGCGCGGCTCACGCTCAGCAGCAACGTGGTGGCGGCGGCGATCGCCGAGGCCTCGCTGCGGGCGCAGCGGCGTGCCACGCTGGCGATCGCCGAGAGCCAGGCGCAGGTACTGCAGGCCTATCGCCGCCAGCTCGCGCTGGGGCAGGTCGCGCAGGCCGACGTGGAGGCGCAGGCCGCCCTGCTGGCCGCGACCGAGGCCGCCGTGCCCGCGCTCGACAAGCAGCTCGCGCAGCAGCGCCACCAGCTGGCGGTGCTCGGCGGCCGCTACCCGAGCGAGGAGGTGGCGGCGCGCTTCGAGCTCGATACGCTGGAGTTGCCCGCCGAGCTGCCGCTCGCGTTGCCCGCCCTGCTGGTCGAGCACCGGCCCGACGTGCGCGCCGCCGAGGCCCAGCTGCAGGCCGCGAGCGCGGCCATCGGCGTCGCGGTGGCCGCGCGGCTGCCGGCCGTGACGCTGAGCGCCAACCTCGGTTCCTCGGCCTACACGCTGTCGCAACTGTTCCGTTCGCCCGCGATGTTCTGGACCGTCGCGGCCGGCGTCGCGCAGCCGCTGTTCGACGCCGGCGCGCTCGGCCACCGCGAGGCGGCCGCGCGCGCCTCGTTCGACGAGGCGGCCGCGCAGTACCGCGCGACCGTGCTCGCGGCCTTCCAGGACGTGGCCAACACGCTGGCCGCCATCGATGCCGACACGCGCGCGCTGCAGGCATCGGTGCGGGCCGAGCGCACCGCCGCGCAGGCGCTCGCGCGCACCCGCGCGCAGCTGCGGTGGGGCGATGCCAGCGCGCTCGCGCTGCTGCTCGCGCAACAGCAGCAGGCGCAGGCCGAGATCAGCCTCGTGCAGGCGCGCGCGCAGCGGCTCACCGACGCGGCCGCGCTGTTCCAGGCGCTCGGCGGCGGCTGGTGGAACGCACCCGCCGATCCGGCGTCGCCGACGCTTTCCTCCATCGCATCCTCTTCGTCCGCAACGCCATGAACATCGTCCGCCACGAGATGGGCCCCCGCTTCAGCGAGATGGTGGCCGTCGACCTCGGCACCGCCCGCCTGCTCTACCTGTCGGGGCAGGTGGCCGAGAACCCCTCGCTCGACGTGACCGGCCAGATGCGCCAGGTGCTGCGCCAGATCGACGACCTGCTCGGCACCGAGGGCGCCACGCGCGAGAACCTGGTCAGCGTCACGATCTACCTGCGCACGGTGGGCGACTATGCCGCGATGAACGCGGTGTGGGACGAATGGGTGCCCGCCGGCCACACGCCCGCGCGCGCCACCGTGGGGGCCAGGCTGATCGATTCGGAGTACCGCGTGGAGATCCAGGCCACGGCCGCGGTGGGGGCACGCGGCTGATGCGTGGCATCGCCTGCGCGCTGGCGCCCGGCCTGCTCGCGCTGGCCGGCTGCGCCGGGCTCGGGACCAGCCATGCCGACTTCGTCGCGGGCTGGCGCACCGGGCGCGTCGAGGCCCTGGGCCGCGCCGGCGAACTCGCGCATGCCATGTACCGCGACTGCGCGCCGCAGGCGGGCGCGAACGAGCCCTATGCGGTCGTGCGCTACCACGACGGCGGGCTGCGCACGCGCGCACTCGGCACCACGCGCCTGCCGCCGGACCTGCGGGTCGGCGACACCGTGCGCGTCGACGTGCGCGATTGCAGCGCGCCGCTGGAGCTGCTCTCGCGGCCGGCGCCCGCCGACGCGTCATGAGGGCTGCGCGACGCGCCCGAAGTCAGGCGGCGGTGGGGTGCGGTCCCTATAAATCCCGCCCATGACTTCCGGATCGACGCCCGTGCCGGGCCGCTTTCTTCCCGCCGCCGCCGCGGCCCGCGAGCCGATCGAGCGCTGGGTGCCCGCGCTGCTCGTCGCGCTGGTGCTGGCGTGGGCCTGGCCAATGGTGGCGCTCGATGTCACGCCGCCCTGGGACAACGTGGAGGAGCTGTTCTGGAGCGGCAGCCTGCAGTGGGGCTACTACAAGCATCCGCCGCTGCCGAGCTGGCTGCTGAGCCTGCCGCTGGCGCTGTTCGGCCGCCAGCCGTGGCTGACCTACGTGGCCGGCGTGGGCTGCGGCGTGGGCGCGCTCTACCTGCTGTGGCGCTGGTCGCGCGAGATGATGACGCCGGCGCGCGCCGCCTTCGCGCTGCTGCTGGGCACGCTGGTCACCTACCACGTGCAGCGCGCGGTGGTCTACAACCACAACACGGTGCAGCTGCTGCCGCTCGCGGGCTACTGGTGGATGCTGTGGCGCGTGCTGCGGCCGGCCGGAAGCGGGCGCGCCGACTGGGTCTGGCTCGGGCTGTTCGCGGCGCTGTCGGTGCTCACCAAGTACAGCGCCGCGGTGCAGTTCGCCGTGGGGCTGGGCTTCGTGGTCCGCCAGGGCCTGTGGCGCGACGCGCGCGTGCGGCGCGACCTGTTGCTGGCCACCGGCCTCGCGCTGCTGCTCTTGTCGCCGCACCTGTGGTGGGTGCTGCAGCATGGCGACACCACGGTGGCCTATGCGCGCCATTCGGTGCATGCGGTCCATGGCCCGGGCGGCGGGCACCTGCTGCCGCGGCCGCTGCGCGTGCTGCTGGTGCAGCTCGCGCGGCTGTCGCCGATGCTGCTGTTCGTCGGCTGGGCCTGGATCGCGCAGCGGCGCGAGGCGGCGGCGGGGCCAACGGCACCGATGCCCGCGGCCTTCGACCGGCGCTTCCTCGCCTGGGCGACCCTCGGTCCCACCGCGCTGGTGCTGGCGGCCTCGGTGCTGCTGCATTCGCGGCTGGTGCCTGCCTGGCTCACCACCTTCTTCCTGCCGGCCGGCGTATGGGTGGCGGCCGCGCTGCCCTGGCTCGACGCGGAACGCTGGAGCCGGCGCCGCTGGAGCGCGATGCTGGCAGTCGCAGCGCTGTTGCACGTCACGGCCGCCTGGGCCTGTGCCTGGGTCGACGGCGTGGGGAGCACGCGGCTGGGCCACGTCACGCGCGCCAACCTGCCGACGCAGCGCATCGCGGACGCGGTCGAGGCGACCTGGCGCGCGCACCGGGGCGAGCGGCCGCTGCGGCTGCTGGTCGGCGACACCTGGTTCGCGGGCGCCATCGCGCTGCGCATGGATCCCGGCGTGCGCCTGCTGATCGATGGCGACGAACGCACCTCGCCGTGGCTGGCACCGGGCACGCTGGCGCGCGAGGGCGGCATGGTGCTGATGCTCGATACGCCGGCCTTCCGTTCCGAAGGTCCGCCGCTGCAGCCCCTGATGCAGACCGTGGACTGCGGCGGGGCGATCGAGCTGCCCTGGGCCGGCGAGGGCCCCGAACGCAGCGTGCGCATGCGCTGGGGCATCGTGCTGCCCGACGACGAGCGGGCAGCACCCGACATCGCCTGCGGCCGCGGGCCCTGAGCCCGTACTCAGTCGCCGGCCGGAAAGCGCAGCGTGACCGCGAGGCCGCCCCAGGCGCTGTCCAACAGCGTCACCGTGGCGCCGTGCATCGCCACGATGTCGCGCACGATGGCCAGCCCCAGGCCGCTGCCGTCGCCGGTCGCGTCGCGGCCGCGCACGAAGCGCTCGAGCACCGCCTCGCGCTCGTCCTCGGGAATGCCCGGCCCCGAGTCGCTCACGCGCAGCGCCGGCGGCGCGGTCTCGAACTCCACCAGCACGCGTCCGCCCGGCGGCGTGTAGCGGATCGCGTTGTCGAGCAGGTTGCTCAGCGCATCGGCGATCAGCTCGGGCTGCACCGCGACGCACACCGGCCGCTCGGGCGCGGCGAGCTCCAGCTCGATCGCGCGCGCCGACGCCTGCTCGATGTGGGTGGCGCCCACGTCCTGAGCGAGCGCGACGAGATCGATGCGGCGCCGGTCGAGATCGGCGCGCGCCTCGGGGTCGAGCGCGCCGAAGCTCAGCAGCTGCTGCACCAGCCGCCCCGAGCGCTGGATCGAGCCGCCGAGCTCGTCGACGATGCGCCGCATCGCCTGCGGATCGGGCGCCTCGGTGGCGCGCGCCAGGCCGAGCTGCAGGCCGGTCAGCGAGGTGCGCAGCTGGTGCGCCGCCGTCGCGGCGAACTGCCGCTCGCGCGCCAGCATGGTCCGGATGCGCGCGAGCAGCTCGTTGTGCGAACTCGCGAAGGCCTGCAGCTCGCGCGGCACCTCGTCGACGCCGATCGGGTCGAGCGAGGCATGCGAGCGCTCGTTCCAGCGCGTGGCGATGGCCTGCAGCGGTCGCACCGTGCGGCGCACGGCGATCGCGATGGCCAGCGCGGCGGCCACCACGAGCGCGACGACGGGCCACAGCAGCACCCAGAGTTCCTGCTCGGCGCGATGGCGCTTGGTCAGGGTCTCGCCCATCAGCATCGTGACCGGCGCGGCGCCGGGGCGCGTCAACTCCACGCGCACCACGCGCACCGGCTGGCCCAGGTAGGCGGCATCGAAGGCTTCGCCGCGGCGGTAGTGCACGCGCGCGGTGCCGCCGTCGGGCAGGCCGGGCTGCCCGGCCAGCAGCCGGCCGGACTGCGTGACGCTGAACCAGTTCTGGTCGATCTCGTCGAACAGCAGCATGGCCTTGAGCTGCGGCGACATGTCGATCGTCGCGACGCCCCGGTCGTCGTAGCGCAGCAGCGCGATGCTCGAGCGCGCGGCATCGAGCAGCCAGCGGTCGAACACGCGCTCGATGACCTCGTGCGTGTAGTGGAGGCCGAAGCCGCCGGCCACGGCCATCATCGTGATCAGTGGCAGCATCAGGCGCAGCAGCAGCTCGCGCCGCAGCCAGCGGATGCGACGCGGCGGTTGCGGCGGCAAGGCTTCCATCAGGCCTGCGGCGCGCCGGGGGCGGCCGTGTCGAGCACCAGCATGTAGCCGAAGCCGCGCATCGTGCGCACCTGCACGCCCGCGTCGACCAGCTTGCGGCGCAGGCGCGACACGTAGATCTCGGAGGCGCTGTCGCCGAGCTCGATGTTGCGTTCGGCCAGCGCATCGATCAGCGCGCGCTTGGCGACCAGCCGCGGCGCACGCTGCATCAGCAGGCCCAGCACCTCGAACTCGCGCGGCGCCAGGTCGAGCGCTTGGTCGTCCACATAGGCCCGGCCCAGGTCGCCGCGCCAGGTCAGCCGGCCGTAGTGCAGGTGGTCGCCGCGCGCCACCTGGGCGCGGCGGCCGAGCACCTCGATGCGCGCGTCGAGTTCCTCGGGCGCGAAGGGCTTGACCAGGTAGTCGTCGGCACCGCCCTGCAGGCCCAGCACGCGGTCGGCCACGCGGCTGCGCGCGGTCAGGATCAGCGCGGGCGTGAGGCGGTCGCGCTGGCGCAGCCGCCGCAGCCAGTCCAGACCGTCGCCGTCGGGCAGGTTGAGGTCGAGCACGATGAGCTCGAAATCCTGCACCTCGCGCTCGGCGAGCGCGCGGTCGGCCTCGGCGAGGTCGCCGCAGCCGCGCACCACCCAGCCGCGCTGGCGCCAGCGCAGTTGCAGTTCCCGCGAGATCACGGGGTCGTCTTCGATCAGCAGCAGGAGCATCGCGGTGCGAGGCGGCGGGGCGGGCGAGCGGGTGGGCCGCCATTGTCGGCCAGCGGCGGCGCGTTCACGACTTCGGCGTGCGCTGCCACCAGCCGCCGCCCGAGGCCTGGAACAGCGCGGCGCTGTCGCCCAGCCGCGCGGCCTGCGCCTGCACGCGCGCGAGCACCGCCTGGTCGTGGGCCTGCTGCGCGTTGAGCAGCGCGAGGCGATCGACGTCGCCGAGCCGGAGTCGGCGCCGCGTGAGGTCCAGCGCGACGCGGGCCTTCTCCTCGGCCAGTGCCGCGTCCCGCAGCGATTGCGCGTTGGCCTGGATCGACTGCAGCGTGTCGGCCACGTTCTGCAGCGCCGCGATCACGGTCGCGCGGTATTGGGCATCGGCCTGGCGCAGCCCCTCCTCGGCGGCGCGCTGGCGATGCGTGAGCGTGCCGCCGTCGAACAGTGTCTGTCCGACACTGCCCGCGAGGCTGAAGAAGCGCCCCGACTTCAGGAACATCTCGCCGAGCCGGCTGGCCGCGCCGCCCCAGCTCGCATCGATGGAGAACTGCGGCAGGCGGTCGGCCACCGCCACGCCGACCTGCGCGCTGGCGGCATGCAGCTGCTCCTCGGCGGCGCGGATGTCGGGCCGCTGCTCGACCAGGCGCGAGGGCAGGGCCAGCGGCAGCTCGCGCGGCAGCACCAGCGCATCGAGGTCGAAGTCGATCGCGAGGTCCTCGTCGGGGCCGTCGCCGGCCAGCGCGCGCAGCAGGTTGCGCGTCTGCTCGCGCTGCTTGCGCAGCGGCGGCAGCTGCTGGCGCGCCTGCGCGAGCGCGAGCTCCTGCTGCGCCAGGTCCTGCCGTGCCGCGTAGCCGGCCCGCAGCTGGCGCTGCAGCAGCGCCACCGCCTGCTCGTTGGCCTCGACGATGCCCTCGGCGATCGCGAGCTGCCGGCGCAGCAGCGCCTCCTGGATCGAGGCCGCCACCAGGTTCGAGGCCAGCGTGAGGTAGGCGGCCTCGAGCTGGTAGTGCTGCATCCGCGCCTGCGCCTCGAGGCTCTCGAGCTGCCGTCGCTGGCCGCCGAAGATGTCGGGCGCATAGCCGACCGTGAGCTGCGCGGTGTGGAAGTTGTAGATCACCGGCGCGTTGAAGGGCGCGCTGCCGCCCTCGCTGGCCGGCGTGCCCTGATAGGTGGAGATCACGCTGCCGTTGCCCTGCACGCCCGGCGAGTTGCCGCCGAGGTTGCCCGCGATCTTGGTGCGCGCGGGCGAGTAGCCGATGCCGACCGTGGGATAGAAGAAGCCGCGCTGCGCGTAGACGTTCTCCTGCGCCGCGCGCAGCGCCGCCTGCGCGGCCTCGAGCGTGGGACTGCGCGCGAGCGCGCGCGCGATCAGCGCGTCGAGGCGCGGCGAGCCGAACAGCGTCCACCAGTCGGCCTGGATGTCGCGCCCGGGCGCGAAGCGCTGCGCGTCGCCGCCGGGCACCGGTGCCGACACGGTGTCGAGCGGCAGCGCCGACGGGGCGTAGTCCTTCGCCATGGGCGGATCGGGGCGCCGGAAATCGGGGCCGACCGTGCAGCCGGCCAGCAGCGTCGCGCAGGCCAGCGCGAGCATCGATCGAACGCGGGGACGGAACGGGGAGGTGGAGGCGTGCTTCATCGCGGACTCCGGTGCATCAGGGCGCGGCCGCCGGGCGCGCCTCGCGCGCCTGCTGCGGCTCGTCGTAGAAATCGCCGAAGCGGCGGATCGCCACCGGCAGCACCAGCAGCGTGAACAGCGTGCCGGTGACGATGCCGCCCACGATCACGCAGGCGAAGGGCCGTTGCGTCTCGCTGCCGATGCCGTGCGAGAGCGCGGCCGGCAGCAGGCCCAGGCCCGCCATCAGCGCCGTCATCAGGATCGGGCGCAGCCGCGTCGTCGCGCCTTCGACGATCGCCGTCGCGACCGCCGCGCCCGAGCGCACGCGCGCCATGATCTCCTCGACCATGATCACGCCGTTCTGCACCGAGATGCCCGCCACCGCGATGAACCCGACCGCGGCCGAGACCGACAGGTGCAGGCCCGCGAGCCCGAGCGCCGCGAGCCCGCCCACCAGCGTGAACGGCACCATGCCCAGCACCAGCGAGGCCAGCCGCACCGAGCGGAAGGCCCAGAACAGCAGCGAGAAGATCAGCAGCGCCGTGAACGGCACGATCACCGCGAGCCGCGCCGCGGCCCGCTGCGAGTTCTCGAACTGACCGCCCCACACCAGCTGGTAGCCCGGCGGCAGCGCGACCTGGCGCGCCACGGTGCGCTGGGCCTCTTCCACGAAGCTGCCCTGGTCGCGGCCCAGCAGGTTGACCTTGACGATGACCATGCGCGAGCCCGACTCACGGAAGATGCGCGAGGCGCCCTGGCGCACCTCGACGTTCGCGACCTCGCCCAGCGAGATGGTGCCGGGGCCGTTGCCGACCTGCGTGCCGGCCACGGCGAGCTGCAGTCCGCGCACCGCGTCCACGCTGTCGCGGTGCGGCTGGGCGAGCCGCACCACCACGTCGAAGCGGCGGTCGGCGTCGTAGAAGCTGGTGGTCGAGCTGCCCGACATCGACTGGCCGATGACGTTGTCCACGTCGTTGACCGTGAGGCCGTAGCGCGCGAGCCGCGCGCGGTCGGGCGTGACGACCAGCTCGCTCTGCCCGCCGATGCGCGTGCTGTCCACGTCGGTGGCACCGGGAATGCCGCGCAAGGTGGTGGCCACCTTTTCGCCGAGCTCGTCGAGGATGTCGAGGTTGTTGCCGATCACCTTCGCGACGATCTCGCCGCGAAAGCCCGACAGCGACTCCTCGACGTTGTCCTGGATCACCTGCGAGAAATTGGTGCTGATGCCGGGGATGTCTTCCAGCCTGGCCGACATGTCGGCGATCAGCGCCTCCTTGCCCGCGAAGCGCCAGCCCGAGCGCGGCTGCAGATCGACCAGGATCTCGAGGTTGTTCGGCCCCTTCGGGTCGGAGCCGTCGTCGGGCCGGCCGACCTGGCTGATCAGCCGCGCCACCTCGGGATACGTCAGCAGGGTGGCGCGCACGCTGCGTTCCACCTGCTTGGTGGTCTCGAGCGCGGCCGAGGTCGGCAGCGTGATGGTCAGCCAGATGTTGCCCTCGTCGAGCTTGGGCAGGAATTCGCTGCCCAGCCGCGGTGCCAGTCCCAGCGCGAGTGCCACGGGCAGCGCCGCGAGCCACAGCGTGCGGCCGGCGTGGCGCATGGTCGCGGCGAGCAGGCCGCGGTAGCGCGCCTGCAGCCAGTCCAGCCAGGGCTTGTGCTTCTCGGCCAGGGTACGGCGCTGCAGCACCGTGGCCAGCAGCGCGGGCAGGTGCGTGAAGGTCAGCAGCACCGCGCCGAGCAGCGCGAAGCTCAGGGTCAGGGCCACCGGCGTGAAGATCTTTCCCTCCACGCGCTGGAAGGTGAAGATCGGCACGAAGGCCAGGATGATGATCGCCTTCGAGAACAGCACCGGGTGCGCGAGGTCGCTGACCGTGTGGTGCAGCACGCCGAGGCGCTGGTGGCGCGCCTCGGGCGTATCGGCGTCGAGCGCGGTCTTGGCCGCGAGCCGCACCATCAGCGCCTCGACGATCACGACCGCGCTGTCGATGATGATGCCGAAGTCGACCGCACCCAGCGAGATCAGGTTGGCCGACACGCCGCGCGCGGTGATCAGGATGAAGGCGAACAGCAGCGCGAGCGGGATCACGGTGGCCACCACCAGCGCGGCGCGCCAGCTCGAGAGGAAGACCACCAGCACCGCCACCACCAGCAGCGCGCCCACCACCAGGTTCTCGACCACCGTGGCCACCGTGTGGTGCACGAGCTGCGTGCGGTCGTAGATGGGCACGATCTTCACGCCGGCCGGCAGGCGCGGCTCGAGTTGCGCGATGCGCTCGCGCAGCTCGGCGTTGATCTTGGCCGGATCGCCGCCCTTGGTCATCGAGACGATGCCCTCGACGATGCTGTCGCGCTGGCCCGCCGCGGCAATGCCCAGGCGCGGGCGCTCGCCCTCGCGCACCTGCGCCAGGTCGGCCACCGTCACGGGCCGGCCCTGGCGCGAGGCGACCACCGCCGCGCGGATGTCGGCGAGGCTGTCGAACAGCCCGCTGGCGCGCACCACCAGCGAGGTGTCGCCGCGGCGCATCAGCCCGCCGCCCGCGCTGCCGTTGGCGTTCGAGACGGCCTGGCCGAGCTGGTCCAGCGTCACCTGGTACTTGCGCAGCGCCACCGGGTCGACCTCGATCTGGAATTCCTTGAGCGCGCCGCCGAAGGTGACGATGTCGGCCACGCCGGGCGTCATGCGCAGGAACGGGCGCACGGTCCAGTCCTGCAGCGTGCGCGCCTCCACTTCCGACAGGCCCGGCGCCTCGAGCGTGTAGCGGTAGATCTCGCCGACGGCCGTCGACAGCGGCGCGAGCTGCGGCTGCACGCCGGTGGGCAGGTCGACGGTCGAGAGCTTCTCGAGCACCTGCTGGCGCGCGAAGTAGTCGTCGGTGCCGTCGGCGAAGGTCAGGGTCACGATCGACAGCCCGGTCATCGTGACCGAGCGCACGTTCGACAGCCGCGGTATGCCGGCCACCTCGCGCTCGATCGGCAGTGTGACCGAGCGCTCCATGTCCTGCGGCGCCGCGCCGGTGCGCTGCGAGATCACGCGCACCTGCACGTCCTGCACGTCGGGGAAGGCCTCGATCGGCAGGTTCGAGGCCGCGTAGCCGCCGAAGCCGACCAGCGCCGCGACCAGCACGAACACGAAGACGCGCTGCGTCAGCGCGAAGGCGATGAGCCGCTGCATCACGGCCGCTCGCTCGCGCGGGTCGTGAGCTCGGCGTCGAGCAGCAGCGCGCCCGCCGTCACCACGCGCTCGTTGCCGGCCAGGCCTTCACGCACGTAGCTGCGGTCGCTGCCCTGTGCCAGCAGTTCGACCTGGCGGCGCCGGAACGCACCGGGCGACTCCTCGACGAACACATAGTTGTGCACGCCGCGGTTGACCAGCGCCTCGTTGGGCACGCGCACGCCGCTGCCATCTTCCTGCAGCAGTTGCGCGCGCACGAACATCTCGGGCAGCAGTTCGAGCCCGGCGTTGTCGAGCTGCGCGCGCACCGGCACGCGCCGGGTGTTGGTGTCGACCGCATGGCCGACCTGGCGCACCGTGGCGGCGAAGCGCCGGCCCGGATAGGCATCCGACTCCACGCTCACCGCACTGCCGAGCTTGATCCGGCCCAGCAGTCGTTCCGGCAGGTCGATCATCAGCCACAGCCGCCGCGGATCGGTGACCACGAACAGCGGCGCCGCCATGCCCGGTGCGACCTCGAGTGCCGGCGTGGCCGTGCGCTCGGCGACCAGCCCGTCCATCGGGCTGACCAGCTGCAGGCGCTGGCCCTCGCCGCGCAGCCCGCGCGGATTCATGTTCTGCAGCCGCCGCCGCGCGCGCTCCACTTCCTCCGCCGCCTGCGCATGGTCGGCCTCGAGCGCTTCGAGGTCCTTGCGCGGAATCGCGTCGCCCGGCGCCAGCTCGCGCCCGCGTTCGGCCGCGAGCTGCTTGCGCTTCTCGTCGGCCAGCGCCTTGCCGAGGTCGGCGCGCGCCGTGCCGTAGTCGGGCGAATCGATGTCGGCCAACACCTGGCCCGCGCGCACGCTGTCGCCGGGGCCTACGCGCAGCGCGACGATGCGGCCCGAGAAGCCGACGCCGATGCGTGCCGTCGCGTCCTCGTCGTAGACCAGGCGCGCGCTCAGCGGTTCGGCCAGCGGCAGCGGCACGCGCGGCATGGCCTCGGCGCGGATCATCGCGAGCTGGGCCGCGCCCTTCGGATAGCGCAGCTGCTCGGGGTCGGTGGCGGTCGCGGCGTTGCCTGCGCCGGTGGCCGGCGCGGGCGGCGTGGCGTCGGACCGTGTCGCGCGCCAGGCGAGGAAGGCCCCGCCGGCGACGGCCAGCAGGGCAAGAAGGACCAGGAGGACCCGGCGGCGGGAGGCGGGAGGACGCAGGCTCATCGGTGCGGCGGCAAGGACCGACCGTGCGGGCACGACGTCGGAGAAGGAAGGAGCCGACCAGCCTAGGCAGCGAAGCTTTCGGGAAGCTATCTATCCGGGGCGCGCGCCATGGCAATCGCCACCGGCTTGCGAATGCGCGATCGATGGGCGATCCTGAAAGGCACGCCGCCGTGCGCCGCCCGTCGCGGCCCCGGCCTTCCCATCGTCAATGGAACCCTTTCCAGAACCATGAGCAAACTGGACCTCAGGCAGGTCGAGCTGCGCCGGCTGCTGTCGGACGCACGACCCACGCAGGTCTTCGAGGACCTGCTGCAGCGCGGGCTGGTCGCCCGTCGGCAGGACTTCGGCTCGCTGCTGCTCGAGGTCTTCCCGAACATCGATTCGACCGTGGTCGCGATGCTCTGGCGCTGGCGGCGGGACGGGGAGTGGCATCCGGCGTTGTCGGATGCGCATGTGGATTCGCAGGTGAGGCGGCTGCTTGTGGAGGCGGGGTATTTCGATGCGGTGGTGAGGGAGGCTGGCAGCGAGGGGCACGACAGCGTGTAGGACGCGGTTTGGCGCATCTCATGTAGCGCGGGATTTCGGACATGCGTGGATGCGAAGGAGATGCTGCGTAGTTTCTGAGCCAAATCCAAGCAATTCAGTCAACTTTTCACAATAACTAAACATTTTCTGAAAGCAGCGGATGTATTGCCCAGAACCGTAGACCAGTCCGGAGGAGGGCGGTACAGCCGGCAGGGGCAATCCTGCAACGAGCAGCGCATGCCATCGTGGCCGGTGGTGAGCCCATGCCCGTGGCTGCCATTGCGGCGGTTCATCGAACGCGTGAGGCTGCGAAATGGTTGCAATCGTCAGTGGCAATAGCCTGGGCCTGAGTTTGACGTCGC
>NZ_JAHUTH010000052.1:0-36361 GCF_025376855.1 Variovorax endophyticus | reverse complement strand
CTACGCGGGCCTGGACAACGAGCTGTTCTACATGGACAAGACCATGATGGTGTTCGGCGACGCCAAGAAGGTGGTCGAGGAGATGGGCAAGGCGGTCGAATAGAGAATCCGGCGCCAATCACTTGCGTTGCGGCATCACCCAAGCTTGCCTCTTGTCGACGTCTACGCGGCGGACCGTGTTTCCGTAGAATTCTTCGAAGGGCGTGTAACCAGCAGTCATCTCTTGTCGAACTAAGCCCTGAGCAAGCGCCAGGCCGGCGTTGTCTGGCTGCTTGCCAAGCCGTTGAAAGGGCATGAGATGAAAAGTTCTAAACACACGCACTACCTGCTGTCTGATCGCGGTGCCTTCCGTGGTTCACGCAGCGAGTCGACTCACAACGGGTCGCGATCGGCTCCGCGCTGGGGGGTGTACCTACACATCAGCGATCTTTCGCTGACAGCCTCCCACACTGGCACGGGAGCGTAGGCGGATGAAGACCCCTCAGGATCAAACTGCGACCGGGCGACCCACTGTCGGCCGATTCGCCGCGATCGCTCTTTCGGTCGGGGCCGTGGCTTGTGCCTTTGCCTATGCGGCTGGGTGGCTGACACCTTCGCGCCTGACGCCCGCCAAAATCGTGGATTCGCTCGCGCCGGCCAGCGGACCGGTCAAAGGCTTCCGACGCAATCATGCGAAAGGCATCTGCTTCGCAGGAAATTTCGAGGCGAACGGCGAGGCGGTCGCGGTTTCGCGAGCGTCCATCTTCAAGGCCGGAAGCTACCCCGTCATGGGTCGCTTCAACCTCGCGGGCCCCATTCCGACCATGGCGGATGGCACGGGTCGTGTACGTGGATTGAGTGTTCGAATCGAGGCGCCAGACCAGCAGGAGTGGCGCACTGCGATGATCAATGCGCCGTTCTTTCCGATCGCGACGCCGAAGGAGTTCTATGAACTCCAACGCGCCAGTGCGAACAAGGATGACCCCGGCGCAATCAAGCAGTTCGCAGCCAGTCACCCTTCGCTTCGCGCATTCGGTGCGTGGGCTGGCAGCGCTCCGTATGCCGAGTCCTATGCCGAGGATCGCTTCAACAGCCTCAACAGTTTCGTGCTGACCAATGCACAGGGTCAGAAGCAGACCGTGCGCTGGTCATTCATTCCGACCGCCGCGATGGTTCCGGTGCCTTCGGAGGACCTGAAGAAGCGCGATCCCGACTTCCTCTTCAAGGAACTCTTCCAACGGGTCGCGAATGCCCCGCAAAAGTGGAGGCTGGTGCTGACGCTCGCCAATCCGGGCGATCCCACGGCCGACCCTACCCTGGTTTGGCCAGCCGATCGCCGGCAGATTGAAGCGGGCACGCTCGTGGTGACCCGGATCGAAGCCGAGGCCAACGGACCGTGCCGCGACATCAACTTCGATCCCACGGTTCTGCCCGAGGGAATGCAGACCTCCGACGATCCGTTCCCCGCGGCGCGCTCGGCGGCCTATGCGGTGTCCTATGACCGCCGCACCTCGGAGTCGGAACATTACCCGCGCGTCCAAGCCGAAGCCAAGCCATGAGCCATCAACACATGAAATTCTCGAAGCTGCAGCGCGTGCTCCATTGGGTCATGGCCATCGGCATCCTCGCGATGCTGTTCATCGGGGTCGGCATGATGTCCACGATCGATCGCGCTTACCTGGTGCTGGTGGGCATCCACAAGCAACTCGGCATTGCGATACTTGTCCTGGCGCTGCTGCGTCTCGTCGTGCGATGGCGCAGCGGGGCACCGTCGCTGCCGGCGAGCATGAGCGAGCCCATGAAGCTTGCGGCCAGGTTGTCGCATGTCGCGTTCTACGCGCTGATGATTGCGATGCCTTTGCTCGGGTGGTCCATGTTGTCGGCTGCCGACTATCCCGTGACCTTGGCCGGGATGCGGCTCCCCCCGATCGTTCCGGCCAGTGCCGAGTTGCACAGCATCCTGTGGAGCGCCCATCGCTTTCTGGCGTTCTGCTTGTTCGCTTTGTTCCTGCTGCACTTCGCGGCTGCGCTTCTTCATGCCTGGGTGCGAAGGGATGGCGTCTTCGAGACCATGACGTTCGGTCGTCGGGGTGGTCGCTGATTCATTCGACAGATCGTGAAGGCGCGCGGGTTCCGGGACCGAGGCGGCGCCGTTGTGACCGTTCAGCGTGCCGCACCAGCCTGAGGCGCTTGCTGCAATCGCCGCGTCAGGACGAAGTCGGCGATCGCGTCGACGACCCCGGGTGCTAGTGGAAGGTCAGCACGACCGTAGGTGGCAATATTGGCGGCCCGATCGTCGGTCTCGACAGCTTTCAGCACATGGTTCGCCTCCGGAAGCAGCACCAGCTTCGACTGCGCCGCTGCCTGACGCAGCCGCTGTGCGTCCGCGACGCCGACTTGAAGGTCGCGCCCGCCCTGCACGATCAGCATGGGTTTCGTGTACCGGCCGGCCAACTCCGCGGGGTCAATGGCGAATGCGCTGATCAGGAACCCTTGCACTTTCGGGTGGAACACAGGCCGCAGCGCCGGTTGCACATCGGCCATCTCCACCTGGCGGCCGGCTTCAAGCGCATCGATGGCGGCCATGGCCTGGTCGAGCAGCGGCGCGTTGGCGGGATTGGCCCGCAACTGCTCACGCAGTACCTGTCCCATCGGCCGGCCCGTGCTCGCCACCAGGACCACGCCGCAGACGGTCGGATCCTGCCGCGCGGTTGCCGCCGCCAGCGCGACCAGTCCGCCCTCGCTGTGGCCCAGCACCCAGACGCATCCGGCGCCGGAGGCCTCACGGATCGTGTCGACCCAGCGGCGCACGTCCCCCGCGTAGTCCTTGATGGTGACCGCGTCGGCGTCGGCAACCGCGCCGGCGCTGCCGTACAAGCCGCGCTTGTCGATCCGCACTGTGGCGATCCCTTTCGCTGCGAGGCCTTCGGCCAGGAGCCGGTACGTCGAGGCCTTCACTCCCAGCGGGCTGTTGCCGTCGCGGTCCGTGGGGCCAGAGCCGGGCACGATCAGTAGCACCGGAGCGAGCGGCGTATCCGGAGCAGCCGGCGACAGCAGGGTGCCACGCAGCGGACCCAGCGGCCCGGGCGCCTCCAGCGGCTTCTCGCGCGGTTCGGCGGCAGCTGCGCTGACGACAGTGACGGCGACCGCGGCCCTCGCCAGCAAATGGAGGAGGCAGGCTTTCATTTCTTCATGGACCTTTGACTCGATCCCGCACGAGCGGGTCGGCCAAGTCTATAAGGCCACCATCGCCGCCCCACATCGAAGAACGCGAAGGACGACTTCCCTGTTGACCTCGTTGCGGCGCCTTCATGTCTCATGGTCTCACCGCGAGACCCGATCCATGACCACCGCGAGCTTTGAAGCAGCCGCCTCCGTTCCGGTCCATGGTGGGTCTGTCCAGGCGGCCGACTGAACGCCACGGCCGTTCGGGCATTCGCAGCAACCCAGTGGAACTGCTCTGCCGTGCTCTCCAGGCCAAGCAGCTTCAACCATCCCGTCCGGAATTGGGTGGTGCCAACAGCCCTTAGTTGGGTGCCGGCCGGGGAGCGACGCTGATTCCCGACCTCGAAGCCACAACGGACAGGATGGCCGCAACGGTCAGACTGGCCCCGATGCAGAG
Organism: Variovorax endophyticus; assembly: GCF_025376855.1. Taxonomy (NCBI): domain Bacteria; kingdom Pseudomonadati; phylum Pseudomonadota; class Betaproteobacteria; order Burkholderiales; family Comamonadaceae; genus Variovorax; species Variovorax endophyticus. The sequence continues at coordinate 32,760 of NZ_JAHUTH010000052.1, read as the reverse complement.
CATGGCGGCAATCAGTCCCTTGGCCATGGAGCTCGCGCTCGGCGAAGTACCCGCGACGCTGAAGAAGACGCCGCCGATGACCGCGACGCCGAGGGCGGCGCTGATCTGCAAGGCTGAGTTGGTGATGCCGGCAATCATTCCGGAGCCGCTCACGGGTGCACGGTCGATGACCGAGCGCACGAGGGTAGGCAGTGCCCATCCCTGCCCGAAACCCAGAAGTCCAACCGCGACGATGAGCGGAAACTGGGCGGGCATTCGTGCGGGGGCGCCAGCAACCAGCGCCGCAAGGTACAGGCACCCGGCCACCTCGAGCAGCATGCCGATGGCGGGAACCCAACTGCCGAAGAGGCGGACGGCCAGCGGTGTCGTCAACGGACCGATGAAGAAGCCGACGCCGAAGGGCAGGAACACCAGTCCCGTTGCCAAAGGATCCAGTCCCAGCGCCGACTGTAGGTAGACGGAGAACACCAGGAAGAAGGCAGAGACGACGTAGAAAAAGAGGACGCCGGCGAGACCGCTCATCAATCCCGGCATGCGGACCAGGTCGATGCTGACGAGCGGGACGCCGCCTCGTCGAGAAAACGCCTTTTCATAGCGCCAGAAACCGAGCGCGGCGACAGGTGTCGCGATGAGCATGGCGCATGCCCACCATGGCCAGCCCCTTTCGCGCCCCTCTACCAGCGGCACGATCAGCAGGCTCAGCGTGAGCGCGCAGAGCAGAACACCGCCCCAGTCGATGGGCGCGGGGCTATCGCCACGAACGTTCGGCAGCAAAGGCAATCCACCGATCAGGACCGCAGCCACCACGGGCAGATTGATCAGGAAGATGATTCGCCACTGAAGGTGAAAGACGTCTGCGGAGATCAATGCGCCGCCCAGGGCTTGCGCGATCACTGCCGCCAGCCCGACGGTGGCGCCATAAAGGCCCAGCGCACGCGAGCGCTCCCGCACCGGGAACAGCGCATGAACGGAGGCCAGCCCTTGTGGGGCCATGGCGGCTGCGCTGAGACCTTGGAGTATGCGTCCCACGATGAGCATGGAAGGCGAGCTTGCGAGGCCGCACAGTAAGGACGTGAGTCCGAAGCCGCTGATGCCGAGCAGGAACATGCGCCGTCGGCCGAAGAGGTCGCCAAGCCGCCCACCGGTGATGAGGAAGACCGCGTAAGCCGCCGCATATCCGGAGATCACCAGTTGCAATTCAGCAGCACTCGTGCCGAGGTCGCCCTGAATGGACGGCAACGCAACATTGACGATGAAGAAGTCGAGCGGAGGCAGGAACGCCCCCACCAGCAACACCGCGAATGCGAGCCACCGACGCGAATCTGAACTTGTTTCTTTCATGATTTCGGTTGCGGCGGCGCGCATCAGATGGGGCGACCGAAGCGTTCCGTGCCCATGATGGGGGTCCAGTTCTGCAGCGGCGTGGCGAAATGCATCTCGAAGATGCGCTGCTGGAACGCCCATCGCCCGTCTCTTCGCTGGTAGAGGTCCTTGTACTGGCCGCTCACTTGCAGCGGTCCCTTCTCGACGTCGTAGAAGAGGCAGTCCGCCGCAACCAGCCCATGGCCGTTGTCGCCGTCGAGCGTGATGATCGCGTTCGCCATCCAGTGATGCATGTGCGGCATGCGTTTCATGTTGACGCGTGCTTGCGCCAGGATCTCATCGAGTCCTTCCGAGTTTCCATTGGCGCCGAGCAAGAGCCGAGAGTCGGGATGCCATAGGGTGGCGAGGAGTTCCACATTCATCGTGTCGAACGCTTCCGCATAGTTGGCGATCAAGGCATCGATGGCGAAGCGGCTTTCGATGGCGTCGAGGCGAGCTTCAAGTTCTTGGGACATGCGGGTTCTCCGTGAGTGAGCGGTGCGAGCGATCTGTGAGCGCACCGGGAAAATGTACCGAGTGGTACAAAAATTAGTAAAAAAAAGCGCGACTGAAGCGACCGGGGCGTGGAGCCCGCTTCCTGCGCGGGCGCCTGGTGTTCAAGCGCATACTTCAAACGTGTCGATTTAAATATCGATTGGTACAAATATATGGCGGCGTTCGAAGGCTGTCAACGGCTCGGTTCCCCCCGGTCGATTTGCCAGCCGGGAGAGGAGGTCTTTGCTTGCCGATTTATTGTGTATCGACTAGTATGTAATTTTGAACTGGCGGAGATCTTCATGGCTCAGCGAGGCCGACCGCGCGCATTCGACCGAGATGCGGCCCTTACCTCGGCCATGCACCTGTTCTGGGAGCATGGCTTCGAATCGACCTCGCTGTCTCAACTGAAGGCGGCGATGGGCAGTGGCATATCCGCGCCCAGCTTCTACGCGGCCTTCGAGTCCAAGGAATCCTTATACAAGGAGGCGCTGGATCGATACATGGAGATCTACGGCCACTTGACCAGAAGCCTGCATGATCCTTCGCTAGAGCCGCGAGAAGCGGTGTTCCTTGCATTGAAGCGCTCGGCAAAGATGCAGTGGGAGGGAGGGCACCCAAAGGGTTGCATGGTTGCGTTGGGCGTGATGGGAGCCTGCTCGTCGGGCAGCGAAACCATCACCGCAATGCTCCGAGATGTGCGCAGTCGCACCCGCGCTGGATTCCGTACCTGCGTCGAGCGGGCCATCAAAAGCGGGGAACTGCGCAAGTCCACGAACCCGGCCTCAATGGCCGCCGCGTTCGACAGCTTCTTCTTGGGTCTGTCCGTCCTGGCCCGCGACCGTGTGCGGCTCGCGGTCGTCGAGGAATCCGTGGTCCAAGCCATGGGCATCTGGGATGCCGCGCTGGATCGATCCGATCATCCAGGCTGAGCTTTCGGTCGACTGGCAATGAACGCGCAGAGCATTGCGCTGCCGTGTGCCACGCTCTGGCGAACGGTCGGCTAGCCAAGGCCTGCGCCACCCGACCACCTCGATCCGCGGCAACGTCGTCGGCATGACCGGCATGACCGGCATGGCGATCGCCGTGCTGACCACCGGCGCGCTGATCTACAAGCTCGCCAGCGGCAATCTCGAGGGCCTGGCCTACGTGCTGGTCGCGCTGGTCGCGCGGGTCGTCGGCGGGGGCCTCGGAGCCTACATGGCCAACAGGGTCGAGATGCCCAGGATGCCCGAGCTGGTGGCCTTCATGCACAGCATGATCGGCCTGGCGGCCGTGTTCATCGCGGTGGCCGCCGTGGCCGAGCCGCATGCCTTCAACATCGCGCTCAAGGGCGACCCGATCCCCGCGGGCAACCGCCTGGAGCTGTTCCTGGGCGCGGCCATCGGCGCCATCACCTTCAGCGGCTCGGTGATCGCCTTCGGCAGCGCCCCCGCCGGCGGCTGCGCGCGAGGCGAGACCTTGGGCAAGCCGGCGTGGCGTGGCGTTCAGGGAAAGGCGCTGGCCAAGCCGGTGCGCGGCGTGGCACCGCCGCCCGGCCCGATTTCCAAGTAGGCGTCGCTGGCAGGCGTGTAGGCTTTCCACTCCGGCGCGTCCATGCTGGGATTGCCATCCTTCGCGAAACGGGTCCATAGCGTCATGGTGGTTTCAGTGATGGCTTCGTCGTTCGGTCCCCAGCCCATCGACGCCTGGACATCGGCCGCGTCCCCAGCGGTGCCGGTGATGCCATTGCCATTGAGGTCACCGATGGGCGCCTTCGCGCCGGCCGGCGTGAGCACGAGACCCATCACGTAGTTCGTCACCATGCCCTGCGGGTAGCCGAACAGGTAGGGCAACTCGCCGCTGTGGCCGCTGAGCAGGCCCATCGCCGACCAGCCGTCCGGCACGCGGCTGAACCGGTAGACGTATTGGGGCGAGCGATAGGTTGGCGCGCGCTGCGCCATGAATACCGGCAGCGACGCGCGAAGCGAGGGATAGTCGCCCGAGGTCGCACCCACCATCAGCGGCACGTCGCTGGGCATGCCCTCCGCCATGTTCTGGCCGTAGGTCTTCACCATGTGGCGATGATCCACATTGGGTCGGTAGGTCTCGCGCGGAATGCCCGCGTCGAGGTCGGCTTGGGTGTAGGCGGTCCACGGCAGGGCGCGCGCCTGTGCCAGCGTGGTCGCGCCGACGCGCTCGAACACGGCCTTGCCGATTGCTTCGCCGCCGGCCAGCGAGCTCGCGGGTGTTCCGCCCGTCGCGATGGCATTGGCGCCGCTCTGCACAATGGCCTTGTGGAACAAGCCGGCAGCCTCGGGCGCGTTCATGAGGCCATAGACCTTACCGCCGCCACCCGATTGGCCGAAGATGGTCACGTTGTCGGGATCGCCGCCGAAAGCAGCGATGTTCGACTTCACCCATTGGAGCGCCTTCACCAGGTCCATCTGGCCGTAGTTTCCCGAGCCGCCGTGGCCGCTTTCCGCGCTGAGCAGCGGATGCGCGAGATAGCCGAACGGCCCCAGTCGGTGGTTGACGGTGACCAGCACGACACCCTTGGTGGTCAGGCCATCGGGATTGTTGTACTGCTTGGAGTTGGCTGTGAGAATTGCGAACGAGCCACCGTGGAACCACACCATCACCGGCAGCTTCGACGCGCTTTTGGGCGCCGTCACGTGCAGGTACAGCGAATCCTCGCTCATGCCGCCTTCGCCCAGGGCCTCCATCGTCGGGTTCTGCGCCGACTGGTCGGGCCAGGCGATGGCCTGGCGCACACCGCTCCAGGGTGCGGGCGATTGCGGTGCGCGCCAACGCAACGGACCGACTGGCGGTTGCGCGTACGGAATACCGAGGTACTGCCACGTGCCGGCATTTGCCTCGAAGCCCCGCAGCGAACCGCCCGTGGTGGCCACGAGGTGGCGCGTGCGCGTGCTGCGCGTGTAGTGTTCCTGTGCGGCTGCGGTGGTCCTGGCCGTGCGCGGTCGCGGGTCGAGGTCGGAGAAGGCGCCTGCCGTCTCGATCGCTGCGAGCAGGGGCGCAATGCTGGCACGGAACGCGGCCGCGGGCTGTGCGAAATCGATCGCGGCGGCTTGACGCGAGACCGCTTGGCGGATCGCTTCGGTGATCTGTATGCCGTTGTTGAGATCACCGTCGGCATCGAGGGATTGCAGCAGCACCAGGCGGTTGCTCACACGCACGTCACTGGTCGTGCTGTCGGCCCCGACCCAGGCGAGCGGCGAGACGGCGGCCGATGCCGGCGTCGAGCCCAGCGGCAATGTACCGATCGAGAAGCTCAAGGTCTCGCCGGCCGCATAGCGGTACCGGCCTTCGGCATCGGTGGTGCGCGCGCCGCTCAGTGAGCCGCGGTAATCGAGTCCCGACACAGGGTCACCCGTGAACGTGCCCGTGAGCTTGGGCTGAGTATCGGGCGCGGTGTCGCCCGCAGGCGGCGCGACGAACGCGAGGCTGGCGCCATTGCCGCCGCCTCCGCAGCCGAGCAGGGCGACGGTGCTCGCCCAGGCTGCGAGGCAAAGGACGCGCGAGCGGCGCCGCTCGGCGCGGGCCGTGTGTGAGTGCATGAAGGTCTCCTTGTGGTGTGGTGTGCGGGAACGAAAGGCGTGGCCGCGCCGCCGCGCCTCCTCGCGATCTGGCGACGCGGCGCTCCGGCAGCGCGCTCAGGGAAAGACGCTCGACAGGCCGGTGCGGACCACGGGCGCGGCGCCGAGTTCGACGAAGCGGTCGTTCGCGGGCGTGTAGGCAGGCCAGTCAACCAATCCCGCGACGCTTGGGTTGCCGGTTTTGGCGAACTGGGTCCAGATCGCCATGCTGTTCTCGATGGCCTTCGCATCAGCGCTGTCGAAACCGGCCGAGGCAAGGATGTCCTGCGTGTCGCCCGCGGAGCCGCTGACGCCGTTGCCGTTGAGGTCTCCAATTGCGAGCTTGCTGCCGGTGGCCGGGTCGATCACCAGGTCGAGCAGGTAGTGGGTGACGACGCTCTCAGGCGCATTGAAGACGTAGGCCAGCTCGCCCGCGTGATACGTTTTCACGCCCCTGGCGCGCCAGCCGCCCGGCACCTGGCTGAAGAGGGCCGCATAGTGCCGGCTGGCGCTGTGCGTCGTCATCCAGGGAAACACGTTCTTCACCGTCTCGATCGGGTCGGGGGTGTCGTTGGTGTTGACCACGATCATGAAGGGCACGTCGTTGTGTCGGCGCGACTCGAAACTCACGCGCTCGCTGTACGGCAGATAGCCGTTGTCGATGTTGGTGTAGGGCACGAGCACGGAAGCCGCTGCGACCACCTCGGTCCAGGGGCGGCTGCGCATCTCCTCGAGCGAGGCCGCGCCCAGCCGCGTCTGGAGCGCGAGTCCGACCGCCTCGGCCGAGGCCAGCGTGCGGGTGTCGGGAATCAGCGTGCCGCTCTGGCTGATCGCCTTGTGGAAAAGGCCGGCCGCGCTCGGCGATGCCATGAGTGAAAGCACCTTGCGCCCGCCACCGGACTCGCCGAAGACGGTCACGTTGTCGGGGTCGCCGCCGAAGGCCGCGATGTTCGCCTTGACCCACTGCAGTGCCATCACCAGGTCCATCTGCCCGTAGTTGCCCGAGCCGCCGTGACCGCTCTCGGCGCTGAGCGCGGGGTGCGCGATGTAGCCGAGGGCGCCGAGGCGATGGTTCACCGAGACTTGCACCACGCCCTTGCTGGCGAGGGCATTCGGGTTGTTGAAAGGCTTGGTGTTGCTCGTGAGCGAAGTGAACCCGCCGCCGTGGAACCACACCATCACCGGCAGCTTGGAGGCCGACTTGGGTGCCGTCACGTTGAGATACAGCGAGTCTTCGCTCATGCCGCCCTCGCCGAAGCGCTCGAGCGCTTGGACCTGTGCGGCCTGATCTGCCCAGGCCACCGCCTCACGCACCCCGCTCCAGGGCTGGGGCGCTTGCGGCGCGCGCCAGCGCAGCGCGCCGACCGGCGGCTGCGCGTAGGGAATGCCAAGGTATTGCCAGGTCGTGGCGCTGGACTCGAAGCCGCGCAGCGGACCGCCGGTGGTGGTCACGAGGTTGCGCGCGGCGGTGGCGCGGGTGTAGTGCTCCTGCGCGGCGACGGCGCCGCGCGCGCTGCGCGGACGCGGATCGAGATCCGTGAAGGCGCCGGCCGCATCGAGCGCTGCGAGCAATGGTGCGAGGCTTGCGCGGAAGGCCGTGGCCGTTTGGGAGAAATCGATGGCCGCGGCATGCCGGGACACGATGTCGCGAATTGCGCCGGTGACCTGAATGCCGTTGTTGAGGTCGCCGTCGGCATCGAGCGTCTGCAGCAGTACGAGGCGATTGGTGGCGCGGGGGTCGGCCGGCGAGCTGGCGCCGCCGATGCTCAGCGGCGACAGCGCGTCCGCGGCGGGCGCGGTGCCCAGCGGCAATTCACCAATCGAAAAGCTCAGCGTTTCGCCTGGCGCATAGTCGTAGCGCCCCTGCGCGTCTGTCTTACGCGCCCCTGTGACGGAGCCACGGTAGTCGAGGCCAACAACCGGTCCGCCTGCGAACACGCCGATGAGCCGGGGCTGGTTGTCCGGTGCAGGCTCATGGCTGCCGTCGGGCGCCGGCACCGTGGGCCACGATATGAAACTGGCGCTGCTCCCTCCTCCGCCGCCACAGCCCAGCAAGAAGGCGGTAGCGGCGCAAGCGGCCATCCACCGCGTGCCGCAACGGCGCCCCTCGGGCGATGCCATGCCTTTGATCATCCATATCTCCTTCGGTTATTTGACGTACGGGGGTCCCCGCGCGGGGCCGAGCCGGCCCAGATGGAACGGGTGAATAATTCCATTGAATTAATTCAATCGAATTAGAACTAACCCTAGCCCGGCCAGCGGTCACAATCTGCGTCCCATGCCCAGTCCTGCAACGAGCCCGAAGGAAAAACGCCCACCCGCGCTGGCGGCGTCGGCCGCCGCCACGCGCGAGCGCCTGCTGCTGGAAGCCATGCGGTTGTTCGCGCGCGAGGGCATGAATGCCGTGTCGCTGCGCAGGATCGTCGCGGCCGCGGGCGCGGGCAACCTGTCGGCGCTGCACTACCACTTCGGAAATCGCGAGAGTGTGGTGACCGAGGTGGCGCGGATGCTCCAGCGTATCCTCGAGCCGCGCTGCCGCGCGCGGCTCGAGGCGCTGGACCGGGGACCGCACACCGTGCGCGACGTGCTGGACGCAGCCTTCGGTCCGATGATCGACATGCTGTCCGAGGCCGGGCTGGGCCGCGACGCCGTGTGCTTCATCGGCCGGCTCGGCTGGGATTTCGGCGAGGAAGGCCAGAAAATTTCGGCCGACATGCACCGCGACATACTGACGCTCGCACTGGACAGGCTTGCCGCGCTGATCCCGGCGGTACCCCTCGAAGTTCTGAAGTTCCGCCTCCTCCTGACGATGAACTCGTTGTACTACGGCATCTCGTACCGCAGCTACGCCATGCGCTCACCCTTCGGGCCGCTGTCGATCGGGCGACGTGGCAACGAAGTACAGGAGCGGGCGCTGTTCATGGACTATCTCGAAGCCGGTATCCGGCATCCGTGACGCTCGAGCTTGAGCAGGATCGGCAGGCGTGCCGTTGAATGCAGTGCGCCCGACCAGACGCCACGGCTTCCATGATCAGCTTCATCGACCATGGCTCGTGGCGCCGACCGACACCGCGCACCCGTTGGCGAACGGCTTGTCTTGCGGATAGTCAAAAGTCCTACATCGATCTTGCAGGCCCCAGGGTAGAAACGATGACCCAGGAGTTCGGAATGACCACCATTGCATTCGATAAACGCTATGAGGCGTGGGCTGCAGCTGAGGCGGCGGTCTATGAGGCGATGATTCGGCTCGGTCCGCTCGGCCATGCGGAGGTCACGCCTTTGCGTGTGCGGGCCGATGAGCTGCTGCGCGAACTCTGGGAAGAACCAGATCTCTTTGAGGCCATCAGCGAGTCCCGCGATCAGTTTGAGTTTGCGCATGCCTCGCGGGCTGTCTAGGTGCCCGTGTTGAGATCAGCGGCAAGCTTGCCTCCGACAGCGTGATCTTTGGCCGGACCACCGGTTGGGAAACAAGATCTCATCGAGGCGTTCCTCTCGCCTCCGGCTGGGAGCGCCAGGTTGCAGCAAGCTTGCAGTAGGCGCTCGGTCGCCGCCAGCTTCTGTTCACGTTCTCGGCGTCACCCGCGTTCCTCTTGCTCTTCGCGTTCCCGCGTCCTCGCGCCGCCGCGCCTTCGACGTGCAAAGAATCAAAGCTGTCTGACATGGCGTAAAGCGCGGGAACCCTACATTTCTGACGCCACGGCTGCGTCGTGGCACCTTGCTGTAAACCTCAGCCCGGCCCAGTGCCGGGCTCTTTTTTTAGGATCGCTGTGACAAGTCGAACGTCTCTTGAAATCTTGCCGAGTGGGACCTAGATTGATCACCGTCGAAGTTTTGGTCAACTAAAAAGGAGGTTTTCATGACCATGAACTTGTTGCGGCAGATCGCGACGTCCCGCCTGCCGGTCTCGTTCTATCGACCCGAAGACATCGACCAAGTCCGCATCCTCAGAGCGGCGGGCCTGGTTGTGGCGCTGGTTCCGGCGCCAACCAATCCGCTCACGCTGGCGGGCGACGGCTTGGCTGCTCAGGTGCTCGCAGTCACGCAAAAGGGGCGTGAAGAGCTCGCCAAATTCGACTACCCGCAGTCGCCTTCGCGGCCGCCGCTGTGGCGCCAACGAATGTCACGCATCGTCACGCGGCGTCGCAGATCACCGTCTTCCGACTCACCCACCTCTGCACGAATGCAGTAGCACAAGAAAAGATGGGTCCGCTCGAGCGCGCGCTGCTTTGATCATTCACGGCAGCGCTTGCCGTCTCGACGGCCGAGCTTGTAGCTTCGCCGTGTTTGTCGGGTTCTTGGATTTCGATGCAGACGTCGTGTGGCTATTCTGCCCGTGTCGCAACGATGGCCTCGGAGCCTTCATGGACCGTAGGTCACTGCGAGCCTGCCGGCCATGCTGACCCTAGAGTTCGCCCTGCTCGGAAACATCAATCGCAGCGATGTGCCTGCAGATTCACTCTTAACTATCGGCCGCGATGTCTACCAACGGTCATTCACGCTGTTCGGGTGAGGACCTCGTGAGCACGCGCGAATGCTTCCAGCAAAAGGAAAGCGCCATCACAGCAACGAGACCTCGACGCCGTCGGCCGCCACCATCAACCCGGGAGTGTCCTCAGCGATCTCGATCGGCACTCCCATGTGGGTGAAAAAGTCGCTCTTGTTCGAGCCGCAGAGCTTCAGCACGCGCACGTATTCCGCGTGCTGTGCGCGCGTCATCAGAAATTTTTGCGGGTAAGCATTGGCGTGGGCCTTCCAATGGGCCGACAGCTTTTCGGTCATTGAGAGATAGAGAGACGGCATACGTAAAATGACATTGCTGAGCGCACAGGGATTTAGTAGATTTTCGTGCCCGTTGGAGAAGGCTGGCATGCCAATGGATTTTTTGCGTCGCATCAAGGACGCCAGGTTTCCGCTCGAGCTTCATGACGAAGCAGATATTCGAAATTCGATTGTTCTCGAAGCGGCCGAATTGATCAAAGCCCAGTTGCCAGGCGTCGGCGCCCCGCCTGCGGACGCTAGCGTCATCATTTTCCGCATCACGCCTCAAGGAAGAGCCGCCCTGTCCATGGGCAAGCCGATATAGCTTGGTCGGAGAATGCTTGGGCCCCCATCTGCTCTCGACTCGAGATCATCATGGTCGGTCGCTCCATGCGTCGTTACTCTGAGTGTCCAGCCAGCTCGAAAGGGCGCTCTTCCGCCGGTCGGATGCGAAAGGGACAGGCCTTTCTCGACGCGCAGGGGCGTAGTTCGATGCACGAGTCTGAGTGCTTGGCGAGCGCGGTTAGCGCTGCTCAGCCTTGTGCCGGCAGCAGCGTGGACGCTCGCACGTGCAGACGCTTTTCGAGGTGACACCAAAGGAAGTTCGCTGTCGTCTTTTTTCTGCAGGCTCTCATTGGCGTTCGCAGCACCCGTTCGCGTTGCTCGGTAGGTCCTCCGTGGGGAGACGCAGCGAGACAAGCCAGCAGACAAAGCATTTGCGAGAATGGATACATGCTTCTTCCTCCTCCGAACGGTACGGACCGTGTGCAGGGCCTCGCGGCGCGCCTCGGGTGCACCGTGGCCGATCACTGTGAACTCTATGGGCAATTCAAGCCCGCTCTTCTGGGCAGCTTCTCAGGGCTCGCGCTGACGCTCAAGGAATTTGGGGGGCGTTGGGACAAGGTGGAACGTGTGTACGTTTTCGCCAGTTGGCCCATGCTTGAGGCCGCTTTGGAATACTGCATCAGGCACAAGGAAGAAGCCCGCCCTTCGATTTGAATGCTGCGGCCTGAAACGGCGCGGTCGATTGTCGAGCGCGCCGCGGCGGTCTTCTTTTTTGCGTCCCAGCTCGATGCCAGCCGTCGCCGCGACGCCGAGGAAGCACTCGCACAAGCGCACAAGATGGAGGCTCTCGGGCACTCACAGGCGGTATCTCGCACGACTTCAGTAACCTGCTTCAGGTGATGTCAGGTCATCTGGACATACGGAGGTGAAGTTGGAAAGGGGCATGCTCGAAGAGGGCACCGTTCGTCGAGGGGTTGAGAGCCTGCGTTCGACAATCTTTAAAGCATCAACGCTGACCCAGCAGCTGCTTGCTTTCTCGAGGTGCCAAAGACTGCGCGGCCGAGTGGTAGGGATCAACGCGGTGGCACAAGGAATGTCCGAGTTGGCCGCGCGCACTCTCGGTGATTTGATCTATGTCGAATTCGACCTGGCGCCCAACGCGGGGAATTTGGAGATCGACGTGACGCAACTTGAGGTGGCCAGCTTGAATGTGTTGGTCAACTCACGCGATGCAATGCCCGGCGGAGGGTCGATCAAGCTGCGTACGCACCCGTTGAGGTTGCGCTTGGCAGTCCGACGGCGCTCGAGGGACTGGCGCCAGGCCCGTATGCTGCTGTCTGCATCTCCGATTCCGGCCTGGGAATAGATCTGGCGATCCTGCCTCGGGTGATGGCCCCCTTTTTTACGACAAAAGACGAGGGGAAGGGGACAGGCCTTGATTTGAGGAACTGCGGCGCACCCGAGCCGCGCCGATGCACCAGTCAGAGAACGCTTTTCGGGTGCTGACCGCGTCACTGAAGCCCTCGGCGTCGGGCTTGAGCTTGGCAGGCTCGTCGAGTTGAACAGCGGTCCTTCACCTTAATGCTCCTCATCAAAGGCTAAGAAATCTATGAAGGAAAACTTTGTAGTTTGACTTTGTATCGGCTAGCATGGCTTGATGAATGAGCCGGTAAGCGCCCCTCACGATCTACGCGCGCACACCCTCGCTGCGGAACTGCGCATGCTGGTGGCAAAGCTCAACCGGCGACTGCGCGAGCAGTCGCATGCCGGCGATCTCACGGGTTCCCAGAAGACCGTGCTTCTGCATCTTGAGCGCGAAGGTCCGGCCACGGTCACGACCCTCGCGCGTACCGTGGGTGTGCGCCCTCAATCCATGGGCGCGACCGTGGCCGCGCTGCAAGGGGCGGGACTCGTCAGCGGTGCGCCCGACCCGGCCGATGGACGCCAGACCATCTGGTCGGTCACGCCGGTCTTTCGCCAATGGATCAAGGACGCCCGCGCCGCGCGCGAGGACTGGCTGTTCCAGGTGATCCAGACCAGGCTCGCCCCGCGCGAGCAGGAAGCGCTCGCGGCCTCCATCGAACTCTTCAAACGCCTCGCCGAAGATTGAAAGCGAACCCACCATGCCCGTCACCACCCTCGATCCCCAAACCGCCCTCATCGTCATCGACCTGCAAAAGGGCATCCTCGCACTGCCCGTCGCGCATGCCACCGGCGAGATCGTGCAGCGCGCCAGCGCCCTGGCGTCTGCCTTCCGCCAACGTGCGCTGCCCGTGGTGCTCGTCAACGTGGCAGGCGGTGCCAAGGGCCGCACCCAGCAGCAGCGCCCCGGTGGCGAACTGCCCGCCGACTGGGCCGAGCTGGCCGCCGAACTCGACCGCCAGACCGGGGACCACCTGGTCACCAAGCACACGTGGGGTGCCTTCACGAATACCGGGCTCGAATCGCACCTGAAGGCGCTGGGCGTCACGCAGGTCGTGATCGTCGGCATCGCCACCAGCATCGGCGTGGAGTCGACCGCACGCCAGGCCTACGAACTGGGTTTCAACGTCACGCTCGGCATCGACGCCATGACCGACATGAACGCCGATGCTCACGCCAACAGCATCGCCCGCATCTTTCCGCGCCTGGGCGAAACCGGCACCACGCAGGAAATCATCGACCTGCTTGCTCGGTGAGCAGCAGCACTTTCCGTTCGCTCCGGGGCTACAACTACCGCGTGTGGGCCGGTGGCGCAGCGGTGTCCAACGTGGGCACCTGGATGCAGCGCACCGCGCAGGACTGGATCGTGCTCACGCAGCTCACGCGCCACAACGCCGCCGCGGTCGGCATCGTGATGGCGCTGCAGTTCGGCCCGCAATTGCTGTTGCTGCCGCTCACCGGCTGGGCGGCCGACCATCTCGACCGGCGCAAGCTGCTGATGGTCACGCAGGCCACCATGGGTGCGTTGGCGCTCGGATTGGGTCTGCTGACACTCACCGGCCTCGTGCAGCTGTGGCATGTGTACGTGTTCGCGCTGCTGCTGGGGTGCGTGGCCGCCTTCGATGCGCCGGCGCGCCAGACTTTCGTGTCGGAACTGGTCACCGAGATCGATCTGCAGAATGCGGTGGCGCTGAACTCCACGTCGTTCAATGCCGCGCGCATGATCGGCCCGGCGGTCGCAGGCGTGCTCATTGCCGCGGTCGGCACGGGCTGGGTCTTCGTGATCAACGCGGCGTCGTACGTGGCCGTCATCGGCGCGATGAGGATGCTGCGCGTGCACGAGCTCCATCTGCGCCAGCGCGCGGTGCGCACCCGTGGCAGTTTTCTCGAGGGCTTTCGCTACGTTTGGCGGCGCCCCGACCTGAAGGCCGTGCTGTTCATGCTTTTTTTGATCGGCACCTTCGGCTTGAACTTCCCGATCTTCATCTCCACGATGTCGGTCACCGTCTTTCATGCGGGCGCTCACCAGTACGGCCTGCTGTCTTCGATCATGGCGATCGGCTCCGTCATGGGCGCACTGCTGGCCGCGCGGCGCGACAAGCCGCGCATGGGCGTGCTCGTGGTGGGTGCTTCCGTTTTCGGCGCGGGCTGCGCGCTGGCCGCGCTGATGCCCGGCTACTGGCTCTTCGGCATGACGCTGATCGTGGTGGGTGTGGCCGCGCAAACCTTCACCACCACGGTCAACAGTTGGGTGCAGCTGTCGACCGAGCCCGCCATGCGCGGGCGCGTGCTGGCGATCCTGCTGGCGATCCTGCTCGGTTGCACGCCGATGGGTGCGCCTCTGGTCGGCTGGGTGGCCGACGCGTTTGGAGCGCGTTGGGCGATGGGAGTGGCGGCGCTGTCGGGGCTGGCCGCGGCTATCGTCGGGTGGCGCTACCTGTCGCTGTACCACCGGTCCTCGCAGGTGGGTGCTTTCCAGGAAAACCCCGAGCCATAGGACAAGTGGAAGCAATGCTGCGCCGCCGTCAGGGCGGAGCTTGTGGCGCGGGTGCTTCGCGTGGTCGCCCGATGCCTACCCACGCAGGTTCGCTGAGGTGCGGCGAGCCGGTGTCCTGTCAACCTCCGGCCTGCATAACAACTGGTCTGCGAAGTGTCCGCTGCTTCAGCATGTGTTGCACACCTTGGTAAGAATGGCGTGCTGTTGCTAGCTCGACAACGCCGCGGTAGAAGTATTTGCTTTCAGTTCGTCGACTGAGATTGCCATCTCGGTGACTTCAAGCGGCCCATAGTTCGAGAGGAACGCGACATCAGCCGCATCGCGCCCATAGGCCAAGACGATTCGACCGCCTTGCGGTTCTGCCTGCGTCGCGTCGAAGGTATACCACCGCCCGCCGACGAAAGCCTCGAACCAGGCGTGCATGTCCATGGGCTCGAGTTGGTACAAGTAACCGACCACCATGCGGGCGGGGATGCGCAGGGCACGGCACATGCCGATAGCCACGTGTGAGAAGTCGCGACACACGCCTGCGCCATCAGAAAGGGTGTCGAGCGCATCCGTGGATCCATCGCTCACGCCATACCTGTACTCAAGGTGTTCGTGGATCCAGCGTCGAATGACTTCGACTTGGGCATAGCCCGATTTGGTGTCCCCGACGATCTGGAGCGCACGGTCCTCCATCTTGTCAGAAGGGCAGTAGCGGCTTTGAAGCAAGTATTGCAGCGTGTCCGAGGGCAGGTCGCGGACCGCTACTGCTTCTGCATCGGGCGCGACGGCGATCGCAGCCTCGGCTTCCATGATCATCTCAACCTCGATGCGCATCTCGCCTTTTGGCACGGTGAGGCGCTGACACAGGTTGCCAAACACGTCGACGTATTCCGTGGTTGTCACCCACGGCTGAAGTTCGTAGCGCTCACTGACCATCCACTGCGCATCGCCACTGCGGGGGCGAAGCATCGCGACGACAGGGCAGTCACTACTTGCTTGCACTCTCATCTTGCATGTGGCGTGAAGTCGCATAGTTCTTTCTCAGTGGAGAGTGGATTTGAAAGTTGGGCGCGCGGGAATCAGCCCTGGTTGTAGCCTTTGCAGGGTGCTGCTTCTGTCAGCGAAGATCGAGTTTTCACCAGCGTTTTGGTTCGCAAAAGCTTGGGCATCTAGTTCATCCGCCATGCGCGCGGTTATTAACCTACGCATTGCCAGAGCAAACTCGTGCCCTGCCAGGTGAAGCCGTCGCGCGATGGATCGCTAGAGGCCGATGTGATGTCGGCCGCTGAAGCCTGGAGATCCCTCTCGCACGAGACGATGAGAAGGCGAGTATGCGAGATAGACACGCACCGCACCGGTCACTGATGGGGGGCGTCGGAAAATCTCTCCTGTGATCTACTGCGCTGGCTTGCTTCAAGCTGTCGAGGCTGTCGCCAGAACAAGAGGTCGTTTGTACTTTGGCAAATCAATGCAAAGAAGAAGGCAAAAATTTGAAATCCCTTTGCCTTCCTACTATTGCCGAGACTTACATCCCGATCAGGCTGGCCATTGCGCGTGCAATCGGACTATCAAATCGCATCTTGCCTTCGACTGCGGCGAAGCAGATGCAGTCGGTCCCGGGTGCGACGGTTGGACAATGATGGATGCTGTGATCTGCGGCATCAAAGTCACCGGTGCCAAATACCTCACGTCCGTCTTCAAAAGCGCCGTGAAGCACCTGGGTTAGCTCGGTGCCATTGTGGGTATGAAAAGGTAAGCTGCGGCCCGAGCCGATGCGCAACAGGAATAGCTTTGCATCCGGATGTGAAGGAAGGCGAAGTCTGCTCCATCGCATGCCAGGAGCGAGAAATCTCCAGGGGGTTGAGGTGCAGGCCTCTAGGGCGCGAGGCCACGCCATGCCGGCAGGCAGCGAGGGCCGCTCACCTCGTTCGAAAGTGCGCGAAGATGGTGTCTTGTGAACCGACGCTGGCTGATCAATCGCCGCAAGTGTTCGTGCCAGTGCTTGCGCCGAAAGAGATGCAGGCGGCAGGTCCTCAACTATGACCCCGCCGACTGCTTCGAAGAGTCCAAGGCGCTCCTGGCATTGAGCGCAGGTCTCGATGTGAGTGCGCACTACGAGCGTTGCGCCGATGGAGAGCGTTCCCGCGGCGAGTGAAAGCAAGAGGTCGTCAGCGGGATGATGGCGGATCATTGTTGCATTCCTTCAAGCAACTCGCGCAGGCGCGCAAGCGCCCTTCGAATGCGCGACTTCACAGTGCCTAACGGAAGCCCAAGCTCTTGCGCGATCTCTGGATGGGGGTGATCTTTGAAAAATGACAGGCTCAGCAGATGCTTCTGCTCTGGAGAAAGCTGCGACATAGCCAGTCGAATGCGTACTGCATTCTCTCCAGTCCACACACCTTCTTCCAGGGCCGGACCCGGGTCAACCAACTGCGTCGCCAGATCCTCTTCGTCTGGCACCAAGGGGACGCTGTCTCGCCGTAATGAATCCACCCGAAGATTCCTCGCGATCGCGAAGATCCATGTGGACAATGCCGCTCGCTTCGGGTCGAAGAGCTTGGCCTTTCGCCAAAGGCTCACCATCGTTTCCTGCGCCAACTCCTCAGCGGACGTCTCCGACGAGCCACAGAGCATCATGTAAGCCTTGACTCTAGGGGCAAAATGCTTAAAGAGAGCGGCAAACGCCTGTCGGCTATTGGTCGCCGCTACCGCCTCCACCCACTCATTGAGTTGTTCGCTGGTTGGCACTGTACCTCGTCGTTGCACCTTGGTTACGACAGACAGCCAAGGCAGCTTGGACACGCCCGTGTCGGGTTCGGGCACTACGACTTCTTGAACGGCGCTCATGCCTCATATACGCCCCTTAAGCTTACTTGGATCACAAGTGAGCCATGATGGCAGGCAGAAATTGTAACAACCGAGCTGCGCAAGCCATTTTCCGGAGAGGCTGACCGCGCCCGAACTTCCGGTGGCCGTCGTTTCAGCGCTTGTACGCGCACCATCAACGGCGCGGCAGCCGCGCCTTTGTGGCGGTGCGCTGGGCGCGTGCCGCGCCCTGACATGAAAACCGGCCGAGTGTCGCCAGACCGAAGCTGCCTAGAACGCCGTTGCGCCGAGGTTGAGCGTCGCTGGGAATCTGGGAAGATTTGGCGTCGCGGCCCTGGCGGCCCTCTGCTTGGAATCCCTCGATGTCGTCTCTTCAAGCCCCTCCTGATGCACTGCTGCAGGCGTTGTTGGTTCATGGCGGATGCGCCGTGTGCTGTTACGACGCTCAGAATCGCATCACCGGTTGGAACGCTCTCTATACGGAGTTCTTTCCGGAAGTCGCTTCCTGGATCCGGGTGGGAACGACGTTCGAGGAAACGTTGAAGGCGTTTCTGCGGCTACAGCATCCGGCGTCGACGCCGGAGCAGATGGTTGAGGCGACGGAAAATGGTATGTCGAGGCACCTGAACGAACAGGGACCGATCCAGTATCAGCGGGCCGACGGCCGATGGCTCGAGCTTCGCATGTTCTTGCTGCCGGAAGGTGGGCGCTTCAAGTTATGGAGAGACATCAGTACCCAAATCGCACCCGGCACGGACAGCGAACTTCTGCATCGACTTATTGCGGCGGTGAACGTGGGCATCACGGTCCATGATGCCGATGGAAGTCTGCGCTACGTGAATACGAGATTTTTCTCGGAACACTTTCTCAGTCTAATTCGGGGTGTTCCAGCAATTGAACGAAGAGTTACCCAAGCGAGCTACTGGAAGAAGTTTCACGAGATATTCGAGCGCGACGCTGAGTTCGAAAAGTTGTGCCTGAGCGAAGTTGAAGGGCCGCTGCATCACCCGGTGACACTTCAGGCGCGGTCAGGTCGCTTCTATCGTATCCAAGAACAATGGTGGGAAGATGAACTGGTCAGCATCTGGACTGATGTGACCGACGTGATTTCTCGGAAGAGAGCGCTGCAGCAGGCGCACTCAGAGCTTTCGGCGCTAAATCGCCAGTTGGTCGAGCTGTCGGAAACGGATTCGCTGACAGGTTTGGCCAATAGAAGACGATTTGGAGTACAGCTTGAACGTGCTCAGCAAGCAGTCGTCGAAGGTGCGAAAGCGGCTGTCGCAATATTCGACCTTGACTTCTTCAAGGCCGTCAACGATCGCTATGGGCATGATGCAGGAGATGTCGTATTGGTCGAAGCCGCAAAAATGCTCCAGGTTCATCAAGGTGACGACATCTGTGTTGCCAGACTTGGTGGAGAGGAGTTCGGAATGGTGTTTCGCGGCATGGAGGTTGCCAAGGTGCTAGCGGTTTGCGAGGAATTGCGTCGCGCGTTCTCTCAAGGCCATTTTAGGATCGGAGCGCAGCGTTTGCGTGTCACCGTCTCGGTTGGGGTTGCGCCATTGACCGAATATCGGAATCAGTCAGTTTCTTTGAAAAAAGCAGATGACTCGCTATGGAAAGCAAAGTCGGCCGGTCGCGACTGTGTCATGTTTGAGTTGAGCTGGCCCCATGTCCGTGACGGAGGCGACGATCTCCAAGTTGTCACGGATATCCGGGCGGACGATGAGCCTCTCAGTCCGGAAGCCTTGCGTGAGAAGTATGCTCTGCCGGTCAATCAGCATCCTGTATTCACTCGGCCGCATTGGCAAGAAGCCGTACGGCGCAGAGAAACCGTAGACGACTATTGGGGATGGGTCAGCTACAAGATTGAAGCGCGAAGCCAAGACCAGTGAGCAGCGTCCATCGGTGCCGCGTTGTCGGTAGGATTGGACGACGCGATTTGTCGATCCTCCTTCGGGCGCTTTGACTGGATGAAGGTGGTCGCATCGACTGGACGATTAGATGACTCTGAAATCCACGGGCTAAACATCGGCCGTTGGCTGAAGCTGCTCATTCGTCGAGCTGGCAAGTCCAGTCGGTGAGTGCAGTTTTGGCTTCGTGGCGCGAGCTGAGATTGTTGCTGGCAGGGAACTCCTGAGGCGCTACGGCCGCGCAACCGCTGAAGGCGTCTCCGGCCAGCGCTGCGGCACACGGCGGAGCCTGTCCACCGAATAGCCGAGTTCCTTCAGACGCGCCACCGCATTCTGGTAGGACGTCTCGGAGATTTGCGGCGTGCGCGCCATGATCCAAGCGTAGTCGCGGTCGCTGCGACCTATGATGGTCAGCTGGTAATCGCTGTCGATGTCGACGATCACGTATTCGGCCTTGATCGGCCAGACGAACTGCATGCCCCAAACCGCATTGTTGGTCCCGGGCACTACAGTGGCAATCGGGTTCATCGTCTTGAGCTCGCCGTCAAAGGCGCCTTCACGATAGCGGAACCGAGTGGCGATTCTGCCGTCGGGCTGCAGCGTATACGACTCGACCGCGTTGAATGCGTTGCGCTCGGGACGCGTAGGGATGTTCCCGATGACATACCAGTCGCCAACGAAGCGGTGCAGGTCGACCTGCGGCACCGGCCGGATCTTGACATTCGGTGAGACAGCACAGCTGGCGACGAATAGCGTCGCGAATAAGGCTGCAACAAGCAGTACGGTCGGCTTGACCAGCCGCGGAGAGAGGTGCTGCATAGGGGCGGGTCCGGAAGTTTGGTGCAAAGTACGGGTCGGTGCGCGCTGGATACGTCGGACGGCGCCCCGCGGCTTTGCAAGCCCGCTCAGCGCATTGGCCTGGTACGCTCCATCAACCTGGGGCGAATCCCGTGTCCTGCCCTGCCGAGGTCGTCGGGAGGGGTAGCCTTCCAGAAGATGAGGCCATTACCAGAACCTGTCTAGCGGGTAAGGCGGCTCGCGCTGGAGGCCTTACGCACGGCCATCGATCAGCCCGACGATAAGGCGCTTGACCTGCGCACGTCCCCATCAGCCCCGCTAGTAACGACGCATCGGCTGTCCGCGTGAATCATCACTTTATGCCACCCCAGTGGGTGTCAGCTCCGGCTCTCGATGCCGTGAAGCTGACATGGAAGAAAGGTTGTTCGCGACATGGTCAATCAAATGGCGCAGACTGCTCTGCCCAACGCGCCCACACCAGTCGCGTTTAACGAAAGAAAGCCTCTTATGGTCACAGTCGCGTTATTCGTTCGCCTGGAAGCGAAGCCCGGGAAGGAGAAAGACGTCGAAGATTTTCTTCTGAGCGGTCTTCCGCTCGTCATGCAAGAGCCTGCCACTACCGCTTGGTTTGGCATTCGCCTGGGGCCAACAACCTTCGGAATCTTCGACGCCTTTCCGGACGAAGCAGGCCGCCAAGCCCATCTTTCTGGCAAGGTTGCGGCGGCTTTGATGGCACAGGCAGGTGAGCTGTTCTCCGAACCGCCGTCCATTCAGAGAGTTGACGTGCTCGCGGCAAAGTTACCCGGCTGAATATCTCTCCCGGAAATCGATGGTCGAGAGACCTTCGCCGCGCACTACACGCTGAAGCCGTCGTGCATAGGAATGTTGATGCGCAGGCGTATTGGAGAACAAGTGGCCGTGGTGGGCGTTTCCGCCTCCCAGTGCGCGGACTACGTGCGCACGCAGTCGCTGTGCGCCGGAGCGTAGCTACACCGACTCTATGCACAGTGTGACAGCGCATCGATGCGGCTCATCGCAGGACGCCCATGGTGGCGGCAAGGAAAAGTCACGATCAGGCCATTCTCTACGGCAAGTTGCGGAATTTTGGGGTTACAAGCGATCGATGCATGATCGATCCGCCACGGCGGGCTCTTATGGCGAAGGTAGAGGCTTAAGCCCATCCCGTTGGGGATCGCGAAGGAAGGTGCCGGCAGTCATGTTCGCTGCAGGCCAGTTAGCTCCATGCCGACGCCAAACGCAAAAATCGACAGGGTACAGCGGTTGTCCGATGAAAACGCGTCTGAGCCAACGCACACCTGAGGAATGGCTGCAACTGCTGGACGAGACTTTGCTCCGTCCAGGGCTCTTGGTGCGGCCGAGCGATTTCGCTCCCGCTGCGGTCGCATGCGATTCTTCCATGAGAGGCGTCAGCCGTCCCTCCGCTGAGCGGAAAGCCTGAGGACGGGTCACCAGATGCCCGCTTGCTCTACAGCTCCGAGACGAGACGTACTTCCTGCGCCGGGTCCTGATGAAGTATCAGCGCCCAAGTCAACTCGAACCCTTGTAGTGCTTTCTCAGGGAGCGAGCTCGCTTCGAGTTGTGCTTGCGAAAACTGTCGCTGCTGCACGAACTCGTCAGCGAGAAGGGTTGGATGCGGATGCGCCTTGATCAGAGCGCGTAGAGCGGCAGTCAGCGCGATCTCCGTTCCAAGAACGCTGGCCGCTGACGCGTTTTCTGTTGCCTCATCCGGTGTGGCCATTGGGGGCCTCCCTTGCGGGTTCCGTGTTGAGGAACTCCGACTTTACTGCAAGAGGGGGCCCACGTTCTGAAAACGCCAGGGCCCGGCCCATCTTCTTTCGTCTGAGCTGACGAAGATACTCGGGTCTGTGGTACCCACTCGCGCAGTGGTGCCGAAGGCGAGACCGCCACATGCGAGATGAGCTGCCGATCTTGCACGGCGCCCGTCGACATGAATTTCATGCTGCGCCTGCCCTTGTTGCTCGTGATTTGTGATGCGGCGAGGGCAGCCGTGAGGGCTGTGCGACATCCCGTGTCGCCCGTGACCCGCGACCTTCGTATGCGAACGCCGAAGCTGCAGGGAAATGTCAAGAGCTGCGCGATCGAACTCTCTCTAGGCTGTCCTCGTTTCGCCGGCTCTTGAATGCTCGTGTTTCGGCGCTCTGGACTTCCACACCCCCTCTTTTGACCGCATCACGCGGTGATGGGCGAGTCCTTTTGACGGATCGGCTTGCAAGGTCGAGCTGAGCCTTACCGTTGCGGTGGTTCGATTCGCATCCGACTGCGACTCATGCTTTCAGGAAAGTTGTAGCGCCGCACGGACTGGCTGGCAAGGGCAACTCCTCATCTCGCGCACGCGGAGCCAGATATGTCCTTTGCTTGAACGATCAGCTCACGCACGACCGACGCGGCCGCCTTTCCGACGACGTCATGTTGGTCGGCACCAAGATGGATTCCGTCGATTTCGCTGCGGCCCGTGATGGGGTTCAGGTCGAAGAAGTGAACAGATTTCGTCGCCGCCATCTCCGCCAACGCCGCGGCGAACCCTTTGCTTCGCTCGACCGCACCTTCAAACTTCTTCTCGTTGCCGCACTTTGGCTGAATGATCTCCGGCGGCGCGACGACCAGTATGCGAGGCCGGGGCATGCCGGGCTCCACCGGGGCTTGGCGTACGGTCTCAACCAGCTTTCCGACGCCGGAGGCGGCTGCCCAGGCCTTGATGCCGAACGGGGCCTGGAAGTCGTTGGTTCCCAATTGAATGATCACCAACTCCAGTGGCGAGCACATCTCGATCACCTCGCCGAGACCTGACGCGCCATTTCGGCCCGGACGAAATGGATCGTCCCAGATTGTTTTTCGGCCGGGAAGGCAGTTCTCCACGACGCGAATCTCCCGCAAACCGGCGCTGTGAAGTGCGGCTTCCAGAACACCCGGCCACCGTTGGTCGAAGGCGTAACGTTCGCGGGTGCCGGGGACCATGCCCCAACTTATGCTGTCCCCGTACACAAGGATTTGCTTCATGGTCTGACCGTTTTTGTCAAAGCGGGTGTTGCCTCACGAGCATGGGCGCCCAGCTCATCAGGGTGTGCATTCGTCTCGCAGCAGCACGCTTGCCAGCGCCGCCGAGTACACCTTGGATTCGAGACTGTCCGTGCGGCTGGTGAGGACTACAGGCCTTTTCGTTCCCAGCACGACACCGGCACACGACGCGCCAGCCATGTAAACGAGGGACTTGTAGAGGGCATTGCCAGCTTCGAGGTTCGGCATCAGCAGAATGTCTGCTCTGCCGGCGACGGATGAGTCGATGCCCTTGGCGGTCGCAGATGCCGTGGACACCGCGTTGTCGAAGGCAAGCGGACCATCCACAGCCGCATCGAAGATCTGACCGCGTTGCGCCATCTTCGCAATGGCTGCGGCATCGAGCGTGCTCGGGGCACCCTGTAAGACCGATTCGGTGAAGGAGATGACGGCAGCTCTTGGCCGGACGATGCCGAGCGCTCTTGCCAAATAAATGGCATGTTCAAGAATTTCCACCTTCTCGCCCAACGTCGGTGCCACGTTCACGACGCAGTCGGAGATGATCAGCGGCGATGGGCGGCCCGGCACTTGAAGCACAAAGGCATGAGAGATGCGCCGCTGCGTGCGCAGCCCGTCGTTGCGCGCGACCACCGCGCGCATCAGTTCGTCGGTATGGAGTGAGCCCTTCATCAACATGTCGAGGCTTCCTGCGGCTGCAAGCTTGCAAGCTTTCTGAGCAGCCGACGCAGCGCCGGCGCCGGTGTCGATCAATTCAAATCGCTGCAGATCGATGCCTTCGCGCGCCCCGAGCTCAAGCAGACGATCGCGCGGGCCGAACAAGCTCACGTCGGCGATGTTTTCTTCGGCCAGCCGAGAGCCTGTCTCAAGCGCGGCTGTGTCGCAGGGAAACACCATGGCGATCTTCCGCCGGCCGCTCTGACGCGCGGTCGCGAGCAGGTCGTCGAGAAAGGTGCTGCTGCTTTGCCCGACGACGCAGGTAGGCGATGAATTGGGGGTGGTCATAGAGTGCGACGTTGAAGATGGCCGGGAGTGCCGGTCAGGCGGCGGGTTCCTGTGCGGAGGTCGCCGGCACTGCGCTCGAATGACGCAGCCGTGTCTTTGTCAACGCGCCGGCTGTCTCGAGGATCGGATACGCGATGGAGCAGATGAGGGAGTTGATGCGCTTGAGATCGCTGATGAGATCGAGGTGCAGTGAGCTCGTTTCGATGCTTTGGCTCGTCTGCATCTGGAGACGTGCAAGATGGTTGGCCGCATACGCGTGTTCCAGCTCGCGGAACCGAGCCTTCTCCTCAAGCAGTGCTTTCGCATCGTGCACCTGGCCGTCCAGGAAAACGCTCATCGCCAGTCTCAGGTTGGCGATCAATCGCGAGTGCAGATCCGCGATTTCTCCCATCCCGGCATCCGAGAAGCGGCTGGCCTTGCGGATCTGCTTGTCCTCGAGGTCTTGGATCACATGCTCGACGAGGTCGCCAACCTGTTCCATGTGGATGGTGAACGAGACAATGTTCGACCAGCGGCGTCCTTCTTTCTCCGGCAACGCATCGCGAGGGATCTGTGTGAGGTAGAACTTGATCGACGAGCAGATTTCGTCGACGCGGTCGTCCATCTTGCGCAACTGCTCGGCCAGCGTGAGGTCGGCGTTGCGAAGCACCGGAAGAATGCCGGTGAGCATGGCTTCAACCAGATCCGCTTGGCGCAGGGCCTCGCGAGCCGCACAGCTGATCGCAAGGGAAGGGGTCGCCAAGGCGCCAGGATCGAGATGTTGCGGGCGAATCTCGCCGAGCGGCGCGGCAGGGGTGGGCAGCAGCGTTTCGACAACCTTCGCCATCGGTCCCGTCAGTCCGATCAGAAGCACGGCCCGCGTGAGGTTGAACCCCAGGTGAAAGGCAATCACCTGGGTATGCAAGCTCGAGAAGTTCTGTTGCAGCAGATGTTCAATCTGGGGGAGCATGACCACTGCCAGGGCGCATCCGAGCAGCTTGAACAGCAGGCTGCCGAGCGGGAGCCGCATGCGGATCGCACGTGGTCCCGAGCTGGTGAGCAGCGCCAGAATTCCGCTACCGATGTTCGCGCCTAACACGAGGCACATTGCCATTGGCATCGGCAGGACGCCCGAAGCCGTCAATGTCGCGGTCAGGAGCACAAAGGCGAGACTTGAATAGGTCGCCATCGTCAGCAGGGCGCCGACGGCGATCTCCAGAAGCACATCGTCGGGCAGCGCGAGCACCAAGCTGCGGAACGTTGCAGAGGCGAGCAGGGGCTGGGTCGCACTGACGATCAGTTGCAGCCCGAGCGTGATCAGCCCGAAGCCAATCAGCACATGGCCCACGCGGGCGCGCGGTCGCTTGTCTGAGCCGGTGACGAGCACGACCCCCGCAAGCACGAGCAGCGGTGAAAGCCAGGACAGGTCGAAGGAGAACACCACCGCCATCAGGCTGGTGCCGACCTCCGCGCCGAGCATCACGGCCAATCCAGCGGGCAGGCCGACCAGGCCGCTGCCGACGAACGATGAGACGAGTACCGCCGTGGCCGTGCTCGACTGGACGATGCCTGTCACCGTCACGCCCGCGAACATCGCCAGAAAGCGATTTCTCAGGCTGCGCGAGAGAACATCGCGCAGGTTGGCACCAAAGAGTTGAATGACGCCGGTGCGCACGATTCCCGTGCCCCACACGAGCAGAGCGATCGCAGCGAGAAGGTTCAGCAAGTGGATCATCGAGGTGACACGACGGAGGGCGTCGGGCCTGTGAGAGGCGCAGTGAAGGAGGCCGCGATTCTGGGTTTCGGGGGCTTCACGATCAATCGACCATTGCTCACATGCCGGGTGAGTTTTTATGCAGATCAACGGATGTATGCTTTTTGATCGTCCTCCTCAGTTCTGATGCATGCCATGCGAGCCCTACCTCCGCTGAATTCCATCAAGGCCTTCGACGCGGCCGCGCGCCACCTCAGCTTCACGAAGGCCGGGGATGAGCTGTGCGTAACGCATGGCGCGATCAGCCGGCAGATTCAGGTGCTCGAACAATGGCTGGGCACTGCTTTGTTCCTGCGGCTACCGCGTGGGCTGCAGCTCACGGCCGATGGCATGCGCTTTCACACCGAGGTCAATGCCATGCTGAACAGCCTGGCCTCCGTGGCTGACCAGATCCGGCGGCCGCAGACGACCCGCATCATCCGCGTGCAGTCCTTGCCGACGTTCACGATGCGTTGGCTCATACCCAGGTTGCCGGATTTCCAGAGAAGGTATCCCGATGTCGAGATCCGGCTGTCGATTGCGGCCGACGCCATGCCGCCGCGCGTCAACGACTTCGAAGTGTTCCTGACCGGAGGCCCGGAAAGCCATCATGGCTTTCGTTCGGGGCGATTCCTTGACGAGCAACGGATCGCCGTCGCGGCGCCGGAGTTGTTGCTGCGTTCACCGATCCAGCAGCCCAGTGACCTGAAGCAGCATGTGCTGCTTCACACCAGCAGCCTGCCGGCGCTTTGGTCCAACTGGTTTTCGGCAGTGGGCAGCCAGACGATCGAATGCCGCAGCGAACTGACCTTCGAGCACCTTTACCTGTCCATCCAGGCCGCCGTCAACGCCGTGGGCGTTGCCATCGGTCCGACGGCCTTGGTGGCCGATGACATCAACGAAGGGCGGCTGCAGTACGTCATGCCGCAGTACGCGCTGCCGGCCAGGAGCTACTTTTGGTACTGCCCGGAGCGAACCAAGGGTGACGCCGCGGTGGAGGCCTTCTGTGCCTGGCTCGTGGATGTCGGCAACACGGGCGCAGTGGTTGCGAGCTAGCTGGAACCAGGTCGGGTCCAGGGGCGAGTTCAGAAAAACTCACAGGCCTGTCTCAACTTAAATCGATTGATACCAGACGGCTCCGAAAAATAGCATCGCTCGTTTCATACACCTGAGAACAAGGAGCGAGCATGGCTTTGGAGCTTGAAGATATTCGGGCGTTATTCGACGCGTACGGCTCACGGGCATACGGCAAGGAAGCAGTCACGCAACTGGAGCACGCACTGCAGACGGCCCATCTGGGCGAATCCGAAGGCGCCGAGCAGGAACTGATCGTCGCGGCATTCCTGCACGACCTGGGGCATCTGATCGGGTTGAGCAAGCACCATGAAGAAGGGGCGCCGAGTTCGGACGACGGATCGCCTTTTGGAACGGGTGACGACCTGCATCAGTACGTGGCGCTGCCGTTCTTGCGCCCCGTTCTCCCAAGCGCAGTGGTCGATCCCATCGGTCTGCACGTCGAGGCCAAGCGCTGTCTGTGCGCGATCGATCCGACATACCGCGCGAAGCTAAGCCCGCTGTCCATTCACACGCTGAAACTGCAGGGCGGCATCTACACGAAGGAGGAGGCAGATGCCTTTCAGCATCGCCCCTTCGCCCTCGACGCCATGCGGCTGCGCCGCTGGGATGACGCGGCCAAGGTGCCCGGCGTCAAGACGCCGCCGTTCGAGCACTACTTTTCCATGCTCTCGCAAATCTACGCGCAGCACAGCGAAATGCGCGCGGCGCACTGAACAAGAACCAAAAAGCAAGCTCGCGCGAGCGCGCGAGTGCAGGAGACAAGATGTTTCATCAATTGACGATGCCGATCGGCGGCGCACTGCTGCCCACCTTCATCGTGGCGGCACTTCCGATCACGACCGTGCTGCTGATGCTCGGCGTGCTACGGCGACCTGGCTGGCAGGCGGGTCTCGCTGGCCTGGGCGTAGGTCTGGCCGTTGCGGTCTACGGCTGGCAGTTTCCTGTCGGCATGGCCTTCAACGCCGTGGCCCTCGGCGCAGTGTTGGCGGTGTGGCCCGTGATGTGGGTCGTGGTCGCGGCGATCTTTTTGTTCAACATGACCATACGAGCGGGACGGCTCGACGCCTTTCGTGTTTGGGTGCTGGACAACGTGCCCAACGATCGACGGGTTGTGCTCCTGGTGGTGGGTTTCCTCTTCGGCTCGCTCTTGGAGGCCGTGGCGGGGACTGGTACGCCCATCGCCATCACGTCCGCTTTGCTCGTCACGCTCGGCTTTCCGGTGCTCGATGCGCTGGTATTCATGCTGATCTTCGACACGGTTCCGGTCGCGTTCGGCGCCATGGGCCTGCCGATCACGGTTCTGGCTGCCGTCACCGGGCTGCCTGCCGCGGAGCTGGGCCAGATGGCAGGGCGCCAGCTCCCCTTTTTCGCTTTCCTGCTGCCCTTCTATGTGCTGACGATCTACAGCGGCGTGAAAGGCTTGCGCGCCGTCTGGCCGCTTGCACTCGTGGCGGGGGGAAGCTTCGCGATCACCCAATTCCTTGCCGCCAACTTCTTGAGCTATGCGATCTGTGACGTGCTGGCCGCGATCGTGGCGATCGTGGTGACGATGACTTTCCTGCGCTACTGGAAGCCGGCACCCGATGCTCACTACCATGTCAACATCGACCGGGCGAGCATTGCCCGAACGAGCGTGACAGGTCGGCAAAGCTGGTATCCGTGGCTGATCGTTGCAGTGATTGCCGTGGGATGGACCGTCGCGAATCTCGGAAAAATCGGGGAAGTCTCTATCCCCTGGCCCGGGCTCGACAAGGCGGTGTACATCACTGTCTACCAGAAGGCGTATCCGGCGGTGTGGAGCTTCCAGCCGCTGACGACCGGTACGGCGGTGCTGGTTGCTGCGTTGGTCTCCGCAGTCGTCATGCGCTTGTCAGTCAGGGACTTCTTCGGCGCTGCGAAGGACACCTTGCGGCAAACAGCGGTGCCCGTGGCCACTGTCGCCATGATCATCGGCCTGGCCTACCTCATGAACTATTCCGGGATGACGTACAGCCTCGGCCTGGGCATCGTGGCGGTGGGTCCATGGTTCCCCTTCGTGTCTGCCTTTCTTGGGTGGATCGCGGTCTTCCTTACCGGCAGCGATACCTCTGGCAATGCCCTGTTCGGCAATATGCAGGTGGTGGCAGCGAACCAGCTGGGGCTCAGCCCCACGCTGATGGCAGCCACGAACTCGACCGGGGGCGTCTTCGGCAAGATGATCTCCCCGCAGAGCATCGCGTGCGGCGTTGCAACCACGGGGATGCATGGCAAAGAGGGGGCCATCGTCGCGCGCACGTTCAAGCACAGCATCTTCCTGACCCTTCTGCTGGGTGTGTTGGTATGGCTGCAACAAAACCATCTTCACTGGATGATCCCTGGTCACTGACTCCCCGCACGACGACGTGATGCGCTTGGTGCTGTCCCGCCTCGCTTGCGGAGCTCGGGTAGCATCGCCGCATGTTGCGCGCGACTCCTACCGATCCTCCGCTGGCTGGCATTCGAGGGGCGCGCGTGCTCACGCCTGAAGGCTTGGCGCCGGCCTCCTTCGCCGTGGACGAAACGCTGCTGCGCAGGGCCGCGTCGTCCGATGCGTTCCTGGATGCCGGCGACCTGCTCGTCCTGCCTGGCATCGTTGACATCCATGGCGATGCCTTCGAGCGGGCACTCAGGCCCCGGGGAGGAGTTCAAGTGCCGCATGTGACGGCGCTCACGGATGTCGACGCCCAGCTGTTGGCCAACGGCATCACCACGGCCTATCACGGCGTGACCATTTCGTGGGAAGGCGGGCTGCGCAGCTTGGCCGTCGCCGAGCAAATGATTCACGCCTTGCAGGAGCGCGGCGTTCGATGGGGCGCCGACCACCGATTTCACTTGCGACTGGAAGCCAGATTCGTGGAGGGGTGGGCTGCCGCAAGTCGATGGATCGAAGCTGGCCATGTTCACTTCCTGTCCATCAATGACCATTGGCCGCAGCTGGCGGCCAAGCTGGACGATCCCGTGCATCTCGCCCGGTACGCGGAGCGCGCGGAATGCGATGTGCAGACCTTTGTTCAGCGCGTAGAGGCGGCCAGTCAGGCAGTGCCCGAAGCGCCGGGGTTGGCACAGCTCGTGGCACAGGCCAGGCGAGCCGGACTGAGTGTCGCGTCGCATGACGATACGGATGCGACGCAGCGGCGGCAGCTAAGCCTCTGGGGCTGCAATGTGGCCGAGTTTCCTCTGAGCGAGGGTGCGGCGAAAGAGGCGAGGGCGTCGGGTGACCTCATCGTGTTCGGTGCGCCCAACGTGTTGCGCGGTGGCAGTCACGTGGGGGCGCCAGGAGCTGAGGACATGGTCCGCAAGGGCCTGTGCGATGTGCTGACGTCCGACTACTACTATCCGTCGCCTTTGCTCGCTGCATTCGACCTTGCACGTCGAGAGGTGCTTTCGTTCTCCGA
This sequence comes from Variovorax endophyticus, assembly GCF_025376855.1. Classification (NCBI taxonomy): domain Bacteria; kingdom Pseudomonadati; phylum Pseudomonadota; class Betaproteobacteria; order Burkholderiales; family Comamonadaceae; genus Variovorax; species Variovorax endophyticus. The sequence continues at coordinate 2,560 of NZ_JAHUTH010000052.1, read as the reverse complement.
GGCGTGGAGCATGGTCTCGCGCCATGCCGCCACGGCGGTGGGGTTGACGGACCGGGGGCGCTTGGAGACTGGGCAGCGGGCAGACTTTCTGCTGGTGGATGACGCAGTTCCCGGGCAGCCGCGTGTCGTTGCGAGCGTGGTGGCGGGAGCGTTGCGCTTCGCGTTGCGTGCCTTCGAAAGCGGCACGCCGCGTTGAACAACCGCTACTTCCCGCCCGTCACGTCGAGGAAAGTGCCGGTGACAAAGGAGGCTTCGGCGCTGGCCAACCACAGGATCGCTCGCGCCACTTCTTCTGGCTGGCCGCCTCGGCCCATCGGGATCGAGTCCTTGACACGATCCACTCTGCCGGGCTCGCCGCCACTGGCATGCATCTGTGTGTAGATATGACCCGGGCGAACGCAGTTGACGCGGATGCCCTCGCGAGCGACCTCCTTGGCGAACCCGGTCGTGAAGGTTTCAAGCGCGCCCTTCGATGCGGCGTAGTCGACATATTCGTTGGGACTGCCGAGCCGCGCGGCTGCCGACGAGACATTGATCACCGATCCACCTCGCGCGTCGTGGCGGCTGGACATGCGCTTGATCGCTTGCTGTGCGCAAAGGATCGGGCCGATGGCGTTGACCGCAAAGATGCGGTGCATCCGCTCGAAGTCGAGATCTTCCAGTCGACATTGCTTTTGCAAGATGGCGGCGTTGTTCACGAGCACATCGAGGCGTCCGAATGTCCGGTCGAGCTGCGCGAACAGACGAGCGACTTGCGCGGGATCTGCGCTATCAGCTCGCACCGCCAACCCCTGGCGGCCCGCGGCTCGCACGTCCGCGATGACGGTATCGGCAGCCGATTCGTCTGAGAGATAGCTGATCACCACGTCATAGCCTTGCGCGGCTGCGAGACGCGCTGTGGCCGCACCGACGCCGCGGCTGCCGCCTGTGATCAAGATGACGGGTGCCTGAGAAGCATTTTCCATGGGTGAAGTTCCAGAGAGTGAGAAGAAGGCAGGATGGTCCGGCTCGTCGTCGAGTGGCTGCCGTCAGATCGTTTGCTGGGTGAGCGTCAAACGCGCGCGCAACGCCAGTGCCAATGGGACCACGGTGATGGCAGTCAGTGCCGTCGCGCATGTAGCCCACTGGATGCCGACCCGATCCCCCAGGAGACCGTACATCACCGGAGAAACCGCGCTGGAGCCGATGGTGCCTGTGTAGAAGAGCGCAAACGCACGTTCGTCATTTCCCCCGAGTGCAAGTTCGGGTACCGTGCCGTACAGCACGGAGGAGGTTCCGTTCATGAGCGCGCCCAGCAACGGCAGCAAGGCCAGCGCGGGAACCAGGGGACACAGCATCACGGATAGGATGCACACCGCAGTTCCGCATTCGGTTGCGAGCACGGTACCGATGACGCCCATGCGCTGGCCGAGCCAGCCGCAGATGAACTTCCCGGCGGCGCCGCCGATGAAGACCATCGCCAGCGCTGTGCCCAGCATTGACGTCGATATGCCCTTGCCTTTGAGCAGGAATGGCAAGAAGGTCAGCAGCCCCATGCGCACAGCGCTGTCCAGCACACCGATCGCCAGAAGGAGCCGAAAGCCGGTGGCTGACGGATTCTTCTCATCGGTGCTGTCGACATCTTCGATCGCCGGGTCGCGAGGTGTTGACGGAAGCCAAAGTGCCAGACCCGCAGCGACCAACGCGCCGATCATCGACATGGCCCACAGTGCATGCCGCCACGGCATCATCGTGGCCAGCAGCGAGATCGCCGCAGGCAGGGCGGCCTTGCCCAGATCTCCGGCAAAGTTGTAGATACCGAGGGGGCCGCGGGCGTTGCGCCCATAGGCGCGCGACACGGCACCGGAAGCCAATGGATGCTGGGTGCTTGAACCGCTGCCCGACAGGGCCAGTGCGACGCACAAGCCAAGCAGACCACCGGACAGGCCCGCCGCCGCATAGCCCAGTGCGGCGAGCAGCGTCCCGAGCGCCAGCGTGGCACGGCTTCCGATCCAGCTGGCCAGACGACCTGCAGAGAGCTGGAACACAGCCATCGTCCCAGTGTAGACGCCCCGCACCAACGCCAGCGAGGCATAGCCGAGTTGGAACTCCGCCTGCCAGATCGGCAGCAGCGCATAAATCATGTCGCTGTAGCCGTCATGGAGTGCATGTGCAGCACAGGTTGTCCATAACACGCGGGTGCGACTGCTGGATGCCTTTTTCGCCTCAGTTGGCTGCGAAACTGCGGTAGGCATCGTCATGGAACGATGCTAGGGCGCCGCCTTCGCAGACACCATCGACGATATGTCACATCAGCTGCTAGGAAAACTCACATCGGCCACCTGGGAGAATCTGGAGCGCTAGGCAGACCTCAACCTGTGGTGAAACAGACCCGATGATGGCTGCGCCGGTTGAGGCCCAATCTGCTTGCACCTGGAAACGCTTTGCGCCGTACGGTGTTGAGCGGCTGGTCATGTTGGGGCGCCCCGACGTTTCCCGCCAATGACTTTGTGACACTCCTTGAGAGCGAGCACCCAGCACGCTCAGCCCGCCCACGCCGCTGTCGAACACGCCGACGGGC
>NZ_JAHUTH010000051.1:0-41610 GCF_025376855.1 Variovorax endophyticus | reverse complement strand
GGTGTCCACCATGTCCTCGCACACCTGTCCACCATGTGCCCGGTCCATACAGCGAGACAAGAAAAGTAAGTCGCCCGCCGGGGCGAGACCCGGCCAACAGCCTCACCAAAGAAAACAACCCAAAAACAAAAAGCGCACCTCCCCCGTGCCCCAAGGCACCAAACAAGGGTAAGTCCCAGTCCACTGGCACCTCCCCCCTCCCACCCCTGGCACTTTGCACCCCACCCCCAACCATGCACAGTACCCCTCGCCCCGAAGCCTCGGCCAGCGCCGCCCGCAACAGACAAGGAGAACCCGGATGAACACGCGTCGATCCCTGCACCGTGCAATCGCAGCCACAGCGCTGCTCGTGCTGGCCACCACCGGCACCGCTTTCGCCCAGAAGGCCAAGGAACTCACCTTCGCCCATCAGGACATGCTCGTCCCGCTGCGCCTGGTCATGGAGTCGGGCGAGGTCGAGAAGGCCACCGGCTACAAGATCAACTGGCGCATGTTCTCGGGCGGCGGCGACGTGATCCGCGCCATGGCCTCGGGCGACGTGCAGATGGGCGAGACTGGCTCCAGCCCGCTCACGGCCGCGGCCAGCCAGGGGCAGGACATCAAGCTGTTCTGGATCTCGGCCGACATCGCCGACGCCGAGGCGCTGGTGGCGCGCAATGCCTCGGGCATCGCGAGCCTCAAGGACCTCGCGGGCAAGAAGGTGGCCACGCCCTTCGTCTCCACCGCCCACTATCAGCTCATGGCCGCGATGAAGATGGACGGCGTGGACGCGAAGAAGGTCAACGTGATGAACATGCGCCCGCCCGAGATCGCGGCGGCCTGGGAGCGCGGCGACATCGACGCCACCTTCATCTGGGACCCGGTGCTCTCCAAGATCCGCTCCAGCGGCAAGGTGATCGCCACCTCGGGCAGCATCGGCAAGCGCGGCGCGCCGACCTTCGAGGGCATCGTGGTCAACGCCAAGTGGGCGGCCGAGAACGAGGCCTTCATGGTGGCGTTCGTGAAGGCGCTCAACCGCGCCAACGACGAGTACAAGGCCTCGGGCAAGAGCTGGACGCCCGACTCGCCGCAGACCAAGGCGATGGCCAAGTGGACCAAGGCCAATCCGCAGGACGTGGGCCCGGCGATGGCGCTCTACAGCTTCCCGACCCTGTCCGAGCAGCTCTCGCCGACCTGGCTCGGCGGCGGCGCGGCCAAGGCGATGGCCAACACGGCGGTGTTCCTCAAGGAACAGGGCCGGGTGCAGGAGGTCAAGCCCGACTACTCGGCCTACGTGACCACCACCTACGTCGAGAAGGCCCTGGCGGCCAAGTGAGCGCGGCCCGGTAAACAAAAAAGCCCATGCCCACGCTCGACATCCGCGACCTCACGGTCAACTACGCCGTCAAGGGCGGCACCCTGCAGGCGCTCGCGCCGGTCAACCTGCGCATGCACGACGGCGACTTCGTGGTCGCGCTCGGCGCCTCGGGCTGCGGCAAGACCACGCTCTTGAACTGCATCGCCGGCTTCCTGCCGCCGTCCACCGGCGAGATCCTGCTCGACGGCCAACCCGTGGCCGGCCCGGGCGCCGACCGCGGCGTGGTGTTCCAGAAGCATGCGCTGATGCCCTGGCTCAACGTGCGCGACAACGTGGCGCTGGGCCTGCGGCTCGCGGGCGTCGACCGCGCCACGCGCGACCGTGTGGCGGAAGAAAAACTCGCGCTGGTCGGGCTGCAGAAGTACGCCGACCGCGCGGTGTACGAGCTCTCGGGCGGCATGCAGCAGCGCGTGGGCATCGCGCGCGCGCTGGCCAGCGATCCGGCCGTGCTGCTGATGGACGAGCCGATGGGCGCGCTCGACGCCTTCACGCGCGAGCAGGTGCAGGAGATCCTGCTGCAGGCCTGGTCGACCTCGAACAAGATGGTGTTCTTCATCACCCACTCGGTGGAGGAGGCGCTGTTCCTTGCCACCCGGCTGATCGTGATGAGCCCGAGCCCGGGGCGCATCTCGCACGTCTACGACGAGGTGCCGTTCTCGCGCCAGTACCTCTCGCACGGCGATTCGCGCAAGGTGAAGTCCGAGCCCGAGTTCATCCGCATGCGCGAGGAAGTGCTCTCCATCATCCACCACCGCGAGGCCGCCCATGCCTGAGGCCAGCATCGCATCGCCGGTTCCCATGACGCCTCCCACCAAGCCCACCGCCGTCCCGCCGCCCGCGCCCGGCGCCAAGCTCAAGACCAGCGCCTTCAAGGTGCCGGGCGAAGGCTCGAGCTTCACGATCAGCGTGGTCACGGTGCTGACGCTGATCGCGCTGTGGTTCCTGGTCACCAACATGGGCTGGGTCAAGCCGCTGTTCCTGCCGACGCCGCAGGCGGTGTTCCAGCAGTTCTACGAATACCTGACCGGCCAGGCCAACGACAAGCCGCTGTGGCAGCACTTCCTCGCGAGCATGTTCCGCGTGTTCTCGGCCTTCCTCTTGGCCTGCGTCACGGCCATCCCCGTGGGCATCGCGATGGGCATGAGCCGCTTCTGGCGCGGCATCTTCGATCCGCCGCTGGAGTTCTACCGGCCGTTGCCGCCGCTGGCCTACCTGCCGCTGATCATCATCTGGTTCGGGATCGACGAGCTGCCCAAGGTGCTGCTGATCTTCCTGAGCTGCTTCGCGCCGCTGGCGCTGGCCGCGCGCTCGGGCATGCGCAGCGCCTCGCAGGAGCAGATCAACGCGGCCTACTCGATGGGCGCGAGCTACCTGCAGGTGATCCGCCACGTGATCCTGCCCTCGGCGCTGCCCGACATCCTGGTCGGCATGCGCATCGCGATCGGCTTCGGCTGGACCACGCTGGTGGCCGCCGAGATGGTGGCGGCCAACATGGGGCTGGGTCAGATGGTGCTCAACGCGTCGAACTTCCTGCGTACCGACATTGTGATCATGGGGATCGTGGTCATCGGGGTGGTGGCGTATCTGTTCGACCTGCTGATGCGCTGGCTCGAGCGGCGCCTGGTTCCCTGGAAAGGGCGCATGTAGCGGAAGGCGCGGCGGGCGGCGAGACCGGCACGGCCGGCGGCATCGGCGAGGGCAACCCGCCGTCGGGTCCCATCGACTGCTCGAGGAAGTCGAGCATCGCGCGCATCGCCGCGCTGTTGTGGCGCCGCTGCGAATAGGCGGCATAGAGCCAGTGGTCGTGCGGCATGTGCTCGCGCAGCACCGGCACCAGCGCGCCGCGCTCCAGGTGCGACTGGGCCAGCGGCTCGGGCACGTAGGCCACGCCCACGCTGCGCAGCGCCAGCTCGATCAGCGCGACCGCGTCGTTGGCCTCCATGCGGCTGTGCACCGGCACCTCGTAGGCCTCGCCTTCGGTCTCGAAGGGCAGGTGGGTGGTCGGGGCGGCCGAATAGCTGAGCACGTCGTGCCGGCTCAGGTCGGCCGGCACGCGCGGCATGCCGCGCAGCGCCCAGTAGGCCGGGGTGGCGCAGACCACCATGTCGAACTGCACCAGCCGCCGCACGATCAGGTTCATGTCGTCGATGCGCCCGCCGGTCAGGTGGATGTCGATGCCCTCGCCGATCAGGTCGACCGCGCTGTTGGTGAAGACCAGGCTGACGTAGACGTCGGGGTAGCGCTTGATGAATTCGGCGATCACGTCCGAGAGCCAGCCGGCGATCAGCCCGTGCGGCGCGCTCATGCGCAGCCGGCCGCGCGGGTGGGCGCCGTGGGCCTGCAGGTCGTTGAGGGTGTTCTCGGCCATGTCGACCAGCTGGGTGCTGCGCTCGAGCAGCACCTCGCCGGCGTCGGTCAGGCTCAGCGAGCGGGTGGAGCGGTTGAGCAGCCGCACGCCGCTGCGCTCCTCCAGTTCGGCCACGTAGCGGCTGACGGTGGCCTTCGACATGCCCAGCGACAGGGCCGCGCGCGAGAAGCTGCGCCGGAACGCGACTTCGCGAAATGTCTTGATGAGATCGAGTCCGTCCATGAGAGTGGGCGCATTGTTCCAGTTCGGCCAGAGGCCCGCGCCGGTGCAGGGGCATGGCGCAACTTTGGTTTGCGCCCGCCGGATGCATCCGGTTGCATCCGGATCGCCGCCGGCTGCGTACAGGGGGTGATCGGTCCCGGACGGCGGGGCCCGCCAACACGCACGAGAAGGAAGAAGAAGCCATGCCGCAGGACATCGCGTTCGCCATCCGCTGGGTCGAGAAGGGCCTGGTGCCCGATACCGTGGTGCGCCGCGGCATCCGGCGCCTGCTCAAGGACCGGCTGTCGGAGTTGTATGCCGGCAACACCCCGGCCGTGGCCGAGCTGACCCAGGATTTCGTCGGCCGCATGCGCTCGGCCAGCCTGGCGCCGCTGCCCGAGAAGGCCAACGCCCAGCACTACGAGGTGCCGGCCGCCTTCTTCGGCCAGGTGCTCGGCAACCACCGCAAGTACAGCAGCTGCTACTGGCCCGAGGGCACGCGCACGCTCGAGGAGGCCGAATCGGCCGCGCTGGCCAGCACCTGCGAGCGCGCCGGGCTGGACAACGGGCAGGACATCCTCGAGCTGGGCTGCGGCTGGGGCTCGCTCACGCTGTGGATGGCCGCGCACTACCCGGGCAGCCGGATCACGGCGCTGTCGAACTCGGCTTCGCAGCGCGAATACATCGAGGCCGAGGCCGCGCGGCGCGGGCTGGCCAATGTGCGGGTGCTCACGCGCGACATCAACGTGTTCGACACCGAGGAGCGCTTCGACCGCGTGGTCTCGGTCGAGATGTTCGAGCACCTGCGCAACTGGCCGCAGGCCTTCGCCAACGTGGCGCGCTGGCTGCGGCCCGGCGGGCGCTTCTTCATGCACGTGTTCGTGCACCGCGAGGCGCCCTATCCCTTCGAGGTGCGCGACGCCAGCGACTGGATGAGCGAGCACTTCTTCTCGGGCGGCATGATGCCCAGCGACGACCTCGCGCTGCACTGCCAGGACGACCTGCGGCTGCTGCGCCGCTGGCGCTGGGAAGGCCGCCACTACCAGCGCACCGCCGAGGCCTGGCTGCGCAACATGGACCAGCGCCGCGAGGCGCTGCGCCCGCTGTTCCAGGCCACCTACGGCGACCAGGCCAACGTCTGGTGGACGCGCTGGCGCCTGTTCTTCATGTCGGTGGCCGAGCTGTTCGGCTACGAGCACGGGCAGCGCTGGTGGGTCAGCCACTACCTGTTCGAGCGGCGCGCCTGAAGCCGGCACGATGAGATTCAGCGCACCGGAAGCCGCCTTCGCCGGCCTCGCCTTCACCGCCGCGGTCGCGCTGGTGGTCTGGCTCGAGAGCCTGGCGCGGCGCGACGCGAGCCTGATCGACCGCTTCTGGCCGGTGCTGATCGCGGGCGCGGGCCTGGTCTACCTGGTGCTGCTGCCGAACGCGCCGCTGCACGAGCCGCGCGGCCTGGCCATGGCCGTGCTCGCGCTGCTGTGGGGGCTGCGGCTGGCGCTCTATGTGGCCGCGCGCAACTGGGGCCACGGCGAGGACCGGCGCTATCAGGCGATCCGCGCGCGCAACCAGCCGGGCTTCGGCCTCAAGAGCCTGTACCTCGTTTTCGGGCTGCAGGCGGTGCTGGCCTGGATCGTCTCGGCGCCGCTGTTCGTCGGCATGGCGGGCGCGCGGCCGCTGGGCTGGCTCGACATCGCGGGCGGCGCGCTGGCGGCCTTCGGCATCGGCTTCGAGGCCATCGCCGATGCCCAGATGTCGCGCTTCAAGGCCGACCCCTCGCAGCGCGGCCAGGTGATGGACCGCGGCTTGTGGCGCTACAGCCGCCATCCCAACTACTTCGGCGAGGCCTGCGTCTGGTGGGGGCTGTGGCTGATGGCGCTGGGCGCGGCCGGCCTCGGCGGCGCCTGGAGCGTGGTGTCGCCGCTGCTCATGACCTGGCTGCTGCTGCGCGTGTCGGGCGTGCGCCTGCTCGAGGCCGACATCGGCCACCGGCGGCCGGCCTACCGCGACTACATCGCGCGCACCAACGCCTTCGTGCCGGGGCCGGTGCGCCGGCCGCCGAAATGAGGGTGCGCCATGCCGGCCTGGCGCTGCTGTGCGTGCTGGCCTTCGCGGCGGGCGCGCAGCCGGTGGCCTCGCCCGCCACGGGCGAATGGAACTTCCGCGTACTGCTCGACGACGCGCCGATCGGCGAGCACCGCTTCGTGCTTACCGTCGCGGGCGACGAGCGCCGGCTGAGCAGCGAGGCCGCGTTCGCGGTCAAGCTGCTGGGCGTCACGGTCTACCGCTACCGGCATTCGGCGGTCGAGCACTGGCGCGGCGATTGCCTGCGCCGGCTCGATGCCGACACCAACGACGGCGGCGACCGCTCCGAGGTGCGCGCCGAGCGCGAGTCGGAGGGCGACGGCCCCGCGCTGGTGGTCGTCACGCCGCGCGGGCGCAGCGCGCTGCCGGGCTGCGTGATGAGCTTCGCCTACTGGAACCCCGCGATGCGCGCGCAGCAGCAGCTGCTCAATGCGCAGACCGGCAAGCTCGAGCCGGTGCGCATCGCCGCGCTCGACGAGGGCCGCGTCGAGGTGCGTGGCCGCGGCGTGGCGGCCCGGCGCTGGCGCGTCAGCGGGCCCGAGCAGCCGATCGACCTCTGGTATGCCGTGGCCGACGGCGAATGGCTGGGCCTCGATGCCCAGGTGCGTGGCGGCAAGAAGCTCAGCTACCGGTTGAAGTAGGCTTCGCGGCCAGCGCGCTCAACACCGCCGCCGTCATCGCCTGCACGCCCGTCGTGATCGAGGGCTCGGGCACCGGCGCGAAGAACGGCGAGTGGTTGAAGGGCAGGGGCTTGCCGCCTTCCTTCTGCGAGTCGGCGACCTCCTTCGGATCGTTCACGCCGATGAAGAAGAAGAAGGTGGGCACGCCCTCCACCGCGAAGTCCGAGAAGTCCTCGCTGGCGGTGATCGGCGGCACCTGCACCACCTTCGCGTCGCCGAGCTGCGCCTTGAGCGCGGCCACGGTGCGCTGCGCGAGCGCCTGGTCGTTGATCACCGCGGCGTTGCCGCGCGCCGGGTCGAGGCCGATCGCCGGCTCGGGCGCGCCCGCCATCGCGGCCGAGGCCAGCGCGGTGCGGCGCACGCCGTCGATCAGCTGCTTGCGCACCTGCGGCTTGTAGCTGCGGATGGTGCCGCGCAACAGCGCCGAGTCGGGAATGATGTTGCCGGCGGTGCCGGCCTGGATCGCGCCGACCGTCACCACGCCGAATTCGGCCGGGTCCTTCTCGCGGCTCACCACGGTCTGCACGTCGGTCACGAAATGGGCCGCCTGCACGATCGGGTCGATCGCATGGTGCGGCGCCGAGCCGTGGCCGCCGCGGCCCTTGAAGTCGATCTCGAAGCCGTCGGAGGCCGAGGTGATCGGTCCCGCGCGGTAGCCGACGTAGCCGTACGACGAGGGCGAGGTGTGCAGCGCGAAGGCGGCATCGGGCTTGGGGAAGCGCTTGTAGAGCCCGTCGGCCAGCATGCCCTTGGCGCCGCCGCTGGCCTCCTCGGCCGGCTGCGCGACGAACACCAGCGTGCCCTGCCACTGGTCCTTGAGCGCGAGCAGCGTGCGCGCGGTGCCGACCCAGCTCGCCATGTGCACGTCGTGGCCGCAGCTGTGGGCGACGAAGGTCTCGCGGCCCTGCCAGGTGGCCTTGGCCTGGCTCGCGTAGGGCAGGGCGGTCTTCTCCTGCATCGGCAGCGCGTCGAGCTCGGTGCGCACCAGCACCGTGGGGCCGGCGCCGTTGCGCAGGACCGCGACCACGCCGGTGCGGCCCACGTGCTCGGTCACCTCGAAGCCGAGGGCGCGCATCTGCTCGGCGAGCTTGCCGGCCGTGCGCACCTCCTGGAAGCCGAGTTCGGGATGGGCGTGGATGTCCTTGTAGAGCGTGTCGAGCTGCGGATAGGCCTCGCGCGCGAGCGACTCGATGCGCTGGGCGTTGGGGGCGGCGCCTTGCGCCATGGCGGCGGGCACGGCGGCGCAGGCGAGGCAGGCGGCGAGGGAAAGCTGGCGAAGGGAATGCATGAAGGGACCTGTCTCCTGGGTGAGGTGTGTTTGCTTGTTCTGGAAAGGGACCGGCCGCGAATCTAGGCAATGGCTTGCCAGGCGTCCAATGCATTGTTCTATCCACAGCCATAATTCCGATGCATGAACAGGCCCCTCCATGCCATGACCTTCGTGCAGTTGCGCCACTTCCTGTCGGTGGCCGAAACGGGCTCCTTCACGCGCTCGGCCAAGGCGCTGTCGATCACGCAGCCCGCGCTGAGCCGCAGCATCCATGCGCTCGAGGAGGTGCTCGGCCGCGCGCTGTTCGACCGCGTGGGCCGGCGCAGCGAGCTCTCGCATTTCGGGCGCGAGATGCTCGAGCGCGCGCGCCACCTGGTCGGCGATGCGCAGGAACTGGTGGCCAGCGCGCGCGGCGGCGGCGGCGCCCACCTGCGCGTGGGGCTCGGCGCCGGGCCCGGCGCATTGCTGGCCACGCCGCTCTTGCAGCGCATGGCCTACCGTGGCGCGCCGGTGCGCATCGACATCCTGCGCGGCGACACCGACCGGCTGGTGCAGGCGTTGCGCCAGCGCGCGCTCGATGCGGTGGTGGTGGAGTTCCGCACCGTCACGCCGAGCATCGATCTGCGCGTCGAGCCGCTGGTGGAGATGGGCGGCGCCTTCATGTGCCGGCGCGGCCATCCGCTCGCGCGCAAGCGCGGGCCGATGACGTTCCAGAGCTTGAAGGACTACCCGCTCGCGTCCACCGGCCTCGGGCGCGACGTGGTGCGCGCGATGGTCGATGCCTACGGCCCCGAGGCGCATCCCGACCAGTGCGTGACCCTGCGCTGCTCGGAGCTGTCGAACCTGGTCGAGCTCGCGCGCGACAGCGACGCGATCCTGCTCGCGGTGCGCGCGGTGGCGCCCGACCTCGTCGCGCTGCCGGTGCACCCGCCGCTGGGCCGCGCGCGCTTCGGCCTCGTGACCCTGGCCGGCCGCAGCGAGGCGCCTGCCTTGCCGCTGTTGCGCGAGGTGATCGCCGAGCGCATGCCGGCCGAGCCCGGCTGAAGTCGTTTCAGGCAGGCAGCGCGTCGGCGCCGATGCGCTCCCACAGCCGCGCGACCGCCGGCCGCGCATTGAGCCGCGCGCGCCAGGCCACGATCGCGACCTCCACGTCCCAGGCGCCGTCGCCCACCGGCACCAGTTCGCCGAGCCGGCCCGCGACGAAGGAGCTGTCGGGCAACCAGGCGATGCCCATGCCCTGCTGCGCGAGGTCGCCGAGCACGTCGGTCATCTCGGACTCGAAGGCCCGGTAGCCGGTCAGCGGTTGCGCCGACTGCTCGATCGCGGTCGCGACCACGCGCGCGAAGTAGCCGCTGGGCGAGTACATCAACAGCGGCAGCGGATGGGTCGCGCTGCCCGGCAGCGCGAAGCGTTCCGAGGCGGCGAGCGCGCGCGACACGTAGGGCCGCACGCGCTCGAGGCCGAGCTCGCGACGCTCGAAGCGCGCCGCATCGAGCTGCAGCGGATGCGCCGCCTGGTGGAAGCCGATCAGCACGTCGGCCGAGCCCGCGCTGAAGGCCGTCAGCGTGTCGTGCACGTTGCCGACCTCGAGGCTGCAACTGAGGTCGCCCGCGCCCGACCAGCGCGCCCACCAGCCGGGCAGCCGCGTGCTGGCCAGCGCATAGGTCGAGGCGATGCGCACATGGTTGCGCGCGGGCGCGTCGCCGATCTCGGCGCGCGCATCGGCGATCTGGTCGAGCAGGCCGGCGGCCACCTTGCGGAAGCGCTCGCCCGCGGGCGTGAGCCGCGTGGGATAGGCCGCGCGATCGATCAGCTTGGCGCCCAGCCATTGCTCGAGCGCCTGGATGCGGCGGCTGAACGCGGCCTGCGAGACGTTGCGCATCTCGGCCGCGCGCGTGAAGTTCTGCACCTCGGCCAAGGTGACGAAATCCTGAAACCAGCGTGTGTCCATCGCGCCTCTTGCTCCTTTGCGTGCGGCGCATTCTGCAAGCCGCGTGCCCATCGGTTGCGTGCATGGGCGATGCGTGCGGCGCATCGCGCCCGGATGCAAACTCGACATTGGACCGCGTGCGCGGGCCTCGCGACCATTGGCGAATCCACTCACCACTTCAGCAAAGGATTCGGACATGAGCGAACAACTGCGCGCGGCCGCCAAGGAATACATGGTGCGCTACGGCGGCGACACCTTCCCCAACCTGTTCCGCAGCGCCCGCGGCGCGGTGGTGGTCGACGACACGGGCCGCGAGATCCTCGACTTCACCTCGGGCCAGATGTGCGCCACCATCGGCCACAACCATCCGGCCATCGTGCGCGCGGTGCACGAGGCCGGCGAGAAGGCCTTCCACCTGTTCAGCGGCATGATCCCCGAGGTGGTGGCCGAGCTGGCGCAGAAGATGGCCACCGACTGGATGCCCGCGCCGCTCACCAAGTCGCTGTTCGTGAACACCGGTTCCGAGAGCAACGAGGTCGCGCTGCGCATGGCGAAGATGTACACCGGCGGCTTCGAGATCCTGGCCGTCGGCGGCTCCTGGCACGGCGTGACCGGCGGCACCAGCGCGGTGTCGTTCGCGAGCGACCGCAAGGGCTACGGCGTGCACGTGCCCGGCGTCTACCTGATGCCCGAGCCCAACGCCTACCGGCCCTACATCCGCGGCATGTCGGGCGAGGAATCGGCGCTGGCCTGCCTCGAGCTCGGCCTCAAGATGTACGACATGGCCTCGACCGGCCGGCGCGCCGCGATCATCATCGAGCCGATCATCAGCGCGGGCGGCGTGCTGGTGCCGCCCCGGTCGTACATGCAGGCGCTGCGCCGCGCCGCCGACGAGCGCGGCATGCTGCTGATCTTCGACGAGGCCCAGACCGCGTTCGGCCGCATCGGCCACCGCACCGCCTCCGACTTCTACGGCGTGGTGCCCGACATCATGTCGGTGTCGAAGACCATGGGCGGCGGCCTGCCGCTGGCGGCCGTGGCGACCAGCCCGCGCATCGAGCAGGACGTGCACGAGAAGGGCTTCACCTTCTACACCAGCCATGTCTCCGACCCGCTGCCCGCCACCGTCGGCCTGGCGGTGCTCGACACCATCCGCAGCGAGGGCCTGATCGAGCGCGCGCGCACCACCGGCGCCTACCTGCGTGGGCAACTGCTCGAGCTGCAGCGGCGCTACGAGGCGATCGGCGACGTGCGCGGCGAGGGCCTGCTGCTCGGCGTGGAGCTGGTGCAGGACCGCGAGTCGCGGCTGCCCCATCACGAGCTCGGCGCGCGCACCACGAAGAAGTGCTTCGAGCTCGGCCTGAGCATGAACATCCGGCGCCGGCCCGAGCGCGGCTCGGTGTGGCGCATCGCGCCGCCGCTCAACGTGGCGCACGAGCAGATCGACCGCGCCATCGAGATCCTCGACCGCGCGCTGCGCGAGAGCCTGGACGAGATCGCCCATGCCGCGCCGGTGGCGCTCGCGGCCTGACGCGCCGGAGGACGCCATGAAGACCCCGAATCGAATGCTCGCGGGCGCGCTGCTCGCGGCCGCCGCGCTGGCCGCGTTCGCGCAGGAACCCGGCGGCACGCTCGCCAAGGCGAAGGCCGCCGGCACCCTCGTGATGGGCGTGCGCGAGGCCTCGCCGCCGCTGTCGTACGCGGTGGGCGGCGGCTACGTCGGCTACCACGTCGAGCTCTGCGAGCAGATGCTCGCGAAGCTGCTGCCCGGCGTGGCGGTGCGGCCGATGGTCGTGACCTCGCAGAACCGCGTGCCGCTGCTGCAGAACGGCACCGTCGACATCGAGTGCGGCTCGACCACCAACAATGCCGCGCGCCAGCAGCAGGTGGCCTTCGGCAGCACCACCTACATCACCGAGGCGCGCTTCGCCGTGCGCGCGGCCAGCGGCATCGAGTCGGCGGAGCAGCTCCGGGGCAAGACCGTGGTCACGACCGTGGGCACCACGCTCGTGCAGCGGCTGCGCAAGCTCGAGCAGGACAACAAGGGCATGGCGCTGAACATCGTGCTGGCCAAGGACCATGCCGAGAGCTTCCTGCTGCTCGAGAGCGGCCGCGCCGATGCCTTCGCGATGGACGACAACACGCTCGCGGGCAACATCTCGAACGCGCGCAACCCGGCGGACTTCCGCATCGTCGGCAAGCCGCTGGGCATCGAGCCGATCGCGATCATGATCCGCAAGGACGACCCGGCCTTCAAGCGCGCGGTCGACGGCTACCTCGCGAGCGCGATGGCCTCGGGCGCGCTCGAGAAGCTCTATGCGCGCTGGTTCATGGCGCCGATCCCGCCGCGCAATGCGGTCATCAACATCCCGCTGAGCGATTCGCTCAAGGCGGCCTTCCAGTCGCCCAACGACCGGCCGGCCGAGGCCTACGAGGAGCGGCTGCCCTGAGCCTGCGCCCGCAGGCTGCGCCGCAGCCGCGCGGGCGACTGGCCGTAGCGCGCGCGGAACATGCGCGCGAAGTGGGCGTCGCTGTTGAAGCCGTTCTCGAAGGCGATCGACGAGACCGGGCGCGCATGGTTGCGCGCATCGCGCAGCGCCTCGTGGCAGCGCTCGAGCCGGGTCTGCCAGATCAGCCGCTCGGGGCTCGCGTCGCTGCCGTCAAAGGCCTTGTAGAGGTAGCGCCGCGAGCAGCGCAGGGCATGGGCGATCGCATCGACCGAGAGCGTGGCCTCGCTCGCATGCAGCCGCACGTACTGCACCGCGCGCAGGCGCACGGCGGCCAGCGCATCGACCGGCGCGCGCGCGTGCGGGCGACCGCTCGACAGAGTGGTCGCGAGCAGGCCGATCGAGGCCTCGGCCAGCAGGTGGGCGGCATCCCCGGTCACGTGCGCGAGCTGCGTGTTCAGCGTGCGCAGGTGGCCGCCGAGGATCGGCGCCATGCCGCTGTCGGCCAGCGCCTCGTCGCGCGAACACACCAGCGACGGCAGGCCCAGCGCCGCGAGGCGCTCGCGCGGGATCTGCAGCCCGAACAGCGAGGCCGGCGCGGCCGATTCCCAGGTGTAGGGCAGGCGCTGGTCGAGCATGATCCAGTCGCCCGGCCCCAGGTGCACCGTGCGGTTGGCCGCGTGCACGTCGGCGGCGCCGGCGATCTGCATCGAGAGCTTGAAATAGCTGCCGCCGCTGTCGAGCGCATCGCGGGCCTCGCGCGTCACGCGCGAGAGCGGCACCTGCATGCGCACCGCGCCCAGGCCGCCGACGTCGTAGATGTCGCAGCGGGCCTCGAAGTCCGGACCGCCCGCATCGTCGTCGCCGCGCAGCCGGCCGAAGTAGGGCGCGATCGCGTTTTCCCAGTAGCGCATCCGCTGGGCGGCGGGAACGTCGAGCGTGGAACAGGACTGGGCGTGCATGGTCCGGGCATTACAGCCGGTCTGGCGGCGCGCCACAAGCAAGGCGAGGCCGCGCGGCCGCACGCCGTGCACGCTGGTGCAAGACACGGTGCACCGGCAGTCGTGCCGCCGGCGCTGCGCTGGCTATCGTCGGCCGGCCCCTTCATCCAACCCGAGGAATCCCATGAGCAGCAAGCATCTCTTCATCGAACAATGGACACCCAGGCCGGCCTGGATCGCCCGCACGCCGGCCGAGCGCCGGGCCTTCGCCGACGCCGTGCTCGGCGCCATCGAGGCCATGAAGGCCGGCGGCATCCGCACGCTGGGCTGGGGCGCGGCCGACCGCGGCGTCGACCATGCCGATCCCGCCGCCGCGTTCTGGGCCGTGTGGGAGATGGACGGCGCCGAGGCGGTCGCGGGCTTTTGCCAGGGCGTCGAAGCCTCGGGCTGGTACACCCTCTTCGAGCAGCGCAACACGACCGGCGTGGCGCAGACCCCGGCCCAGGTGCTCGAACTGCTGGCGGGGATCCCGTCATGAGCTTCAAGGTGCTGTCGCTGGTCTTTCCGGGCATGACCCTGATCGACCTCGCGGGTCCGCTGCAGGCGCTGTCCTTCATCCCCGGCTTCGAGTCGCAGCTCGCGTGGAAGCGCACCGGCGCGCTGCCCTCGGATGCCGGCGTCAGCGTCGTCGCCACGCATGGCTTCGACGATTGCTGGGAGGCGCCTGACCTGCTGTTCGTACCGGGCAACACCAAGGCACTGTTCGCGCTGCTCGAGGACGAGGAGACCAAGGCCTTCCTCGCCCGTATCGGCGCGCGTTCGACGTGGATCACCAGCGTGTGCAACGGCTCGCTGCTGCTGGCGGCGGCCGGGCTGCTCGACGGCTACCGTGCGGGCTGCTACTGGTATGCGCGAGACCGGCTCGCGCTGCTGGGCGCGATCCCGAGCCCCGGCCGCATCGTGATCGACCGCAACCGCATGACCGGCGGCGGCATGACCGCCGGCATCGACTTCGGCGTGCGCGTTGTTGGCGAGATCGCCGGCGAGGCCACGGGCCGCATGGTGGAGCTGCTGATGGAATACGCGCCGCAGCCGCCCTATGGCACGGGGCGGCCCGAGCTGTGCGACGAGGCCCTGGTGGCCGGTGCGCGCGAGGCGCTGCGCGAGCTCATGCCGCTGGGCACGATCGAGCGGGTCGCGGCGGCGCGCAGGTAGTGGTCCTGCGCCGCGTCAGCGCGCGGGCGCCACCACCGGCGCATCCGCCGGCGACGGACTGCGCCCGATCATCCAGGCGCACAGCGCCGACACCACGCCCGCGAACAGCACGTACAGGCAGATCTGCCACGGCTCGCCGCCGCCCGACTTGAGCAGGGCGGTGGCGATGATCGGCGTGATGCCCGAGGCGAAGATGCCCGAGAACTGGTAGACGAAGGAGATGCCGGTGTAGCGCACCTTGGCGTCGAACAGGTCGCAGAACAGGGCGGCCTCGGGGCCGTAGACCGAGGCGTAGAGGATGCCGAAGGGGATCACGATCGACAGCCACACCAGCAGCACGTTGCCCTCGCTGTGCGTCATCAGCCAGAAGCCCGGGAAGGCCGACACCGCCGTGATCAGCGAGCCCCACATGTAGACCCGGGGCCGGCCGAGCCGGTCCGACATGCGGCCGAAGAAGGGGATGGCGAAGCACATCACGATGGCCGCGGCCATCACGCCGAGCAGCGCGTCGGTGCGCCCGAGCTTGAGCGTGCCCGTGAGGTAGGCGATGGAGAACACGCCGAAGATGTTGAAGAACACGCCGTCGATGTAGCGCGCGCCCATGCCCTTCAGCACATTGCCCGGATAGCGGCGCAGCATGTCCATGAACGGGATGCGCAGCTCGGCGTTGCGCGCCTTCACCGCGGCGAACTCGGGCGTTTCCTTCACGTGCAGCCGGATGTACATGCCCACCGCCACCATCAGCCCCGAGATCAGGAAGGCGATGCGCCAGCCCCAGGCCATGAACTGCTCGTCGGTCAGGAGCCACGACAGCAGCGCGACCACGCCCGAGGCCAGGCACAGGCCGATGGCCAGCCCGATCTGCGGCAGCGAGGCATAGAAGCCGCGCTTCTCCTTCGGTGCGTATTCGTAGGCCATGAGCACCGCGCCGCCCCATTCGCCGCCCAGGCCGATGCCCTGCGCCACGCGCAGCACCAGCAGCAGCAGCGGCGCCGCGATGCCGATCTGCGCATAGGTGGGCACCAGGCCGATCAGGAAGGTGGCCACGCCCATGATCATCAGCGTGATGATCAGCATGCTCTTGCGCCCGATCTTGTCGCCGAAGTGGCCGAAGATCACGCCGCCCAGCGGCCGCGTGACGAAGCCCACGGCGAAGGTGGTGTAGGCCAGCAAGGTCGCCACCACCGGGTCGCTGCCCGGGAAGTAGAGCTTGTTGAACACGATGCCGGCCACCACCCCGTAGAGGAAGAAGTCGTACCACTCGATGGTGGCGCCCACCAGCGCCGAAATCACCACCCTGCGAATCGTTTTCTCGTCGTCGCGTGCACTGCTCATGTGTTGTCTCCGATGAGTGTTGTCGTGGCGGCCTCTTGGTCTTCGCTCTCGGCGGGCCGTGCGGGATGCGTTGCTGCTAGTGCGCGGCCGAAGCCGCCCTGTGGTCCTCTCTGATCATGTCGACGGCCTTCTCGGCCATCATCACCGCGGGGGCGTTGGTGTTGCCCGACACCAGCGTGGGCATGGCCGAGCAGTCGACCACGCGCAGGCCGCCGATGCCGTGCACGCGCAGCCGCGCATCGACCACCGCGAGCGGGTCGTGCCCCATGCGGCAGGTGCCGGTGGGATGGAAGATGGTGGCGCCGTTGTTGCGGCAGAACTCGAGCAGCTCGGCATCGCTCGCGGCCTGCGCGCCGGGCTTCACCTCGCGCTTGACGTAGGGGCGCATCGCGGGCGCCTCGGCGATGGCGCGCGCGGCCTTCACGCCGGCCACCGCGGTGGCGCGGTCGAGTTCGGTCGCGAGGTAGTTGGGCTGCATCTCGGGCGGCTCGGCGGCGTCGGTCGAGCGGATGCGGATGTGGCCGCGCGACTCGGGCCGCAGCTGGCACACCGAGAAGGTGAAGCCCGAGTAGGGATGCACCTTGCCGCCGGCCATGTCGGCCGAGAGCGTGGCCACGTGGAACTGGATGTCGGGCGTGGCGGCCACGGGGCGGCCCGCCTC
Source organism: Variovorax endophyticus (assembly GCF_025376855.1). Taxonomy (NCBI): domain Bacteria; kingdom Pseudomonadati; phylum Pseudomonadota; class Betaproteobacteria; order Burkholderiales; family Comamonadaceae; genus Variovorax; species Variovorax endophyticus. The sequence goes on along the minus strand of NZ_JAHUTH010000051.1, from coordinate 25,123 downwards.
GTCCTTGAGCGCGCGCATGAAGCAGCCGCCCTGGTTGATGCCGATCGCGAGCGCGCCGCTGCGGTGCAGCAGCCATTCGAGGCCCAGGCCGAGCTGGCCGACCCAGGAGTTGAGCTGGTCGTTGGTGGTGATGGGCTTGGTGCACTCGTAGCCGAGACGGATCTGCAGATGGTCCTGCAGGTTCTCGCCCACGCCCGGCAGTTCGTGCACCGGCGCGATGCCGAAGCGGTCGAGCAGCGCGCGCGGGCCCACGCCCGAGAGCTGCAGCAGTTGCGGCGACTGGATCGAGCCTGCGGAAAGCAGCACCTCGGCGCGGCAGCGCGCGGTCTTCTCCACGCCGCCCTGCCGATAGCGCACGCCGGCCGCGCGCCGGCCCTCGAACACGAGGCCGGTGGCCAGCGCCTCGGTCTCGATGCGCAGGTTGGGGCGGTGGCGCGCCGGCGCGAGGTAGGCCTTGGCGGTGCTGCAGCGCAGGCCGCGGTGCGTGGTGAGCTGGTAGTAGCCCGCGCCTTCCTGCACCGCGCCGTTGAAGTCCTCGGTGCGCGGCACGCCGGTCTGCCGGGCGCCTTCGATGAAGGCCTCGATCAGCTCGTGCCGCGCGCCGATGTCCGACACCTTGAGCGGCCCGTCGCCGCCGTGGAACTGGCTCGCGCCGCGCTGGTTGCCCTCGGAGCGCACGAAGTAGGGCAGCACCTCGTCGTAGCCCCAGCCCGGGTTGCCGAGCGCGGCCCAGTGGTCGTAGTCCTCGCGCTGGCCGCGGATGTAGATCAGGCCGTTGATCGAGCTCGAGCCGCCCAGCGTCTTGCCGCGCGGCCAGTAGATGCGGCGGCCGTTCATGTTGGGATCGGGATCGGTCTCGAAGCGCCAGTTGTAGACCGGGCTCCACATGGTCTTGCCGTAGCCGATCGGCAGGTGGATCCACGGCGAGCTGTCGCGCGGCCCGGCCTCGAGCAGCAGCACGCGCGTGGCCGGGTCCTCGCTCAGGCGCGCGGCCAGCACGCAGCCGGCCGAGCCGGCGCCCACCACGATGTAGTCGAAGACTTCTTCACTGCGAGAGTCAGGCATGCGTGCGGTCCGGCGATGGAACAATGGCCTCGGTCCGTCGCATCCTAGGTTATTGATTTTCGGAACGCAATGTTCCACTTTAGAGGTTTACCCGCATGCCCCGTCCCGCGCGTTCCGCTGCCGCCCCTGTTGCCGCGCCCGTGGTTGCCCCTGTCGAGGAGCCCGTTTCCGGTTCCTCGGCCGAGCGCAGCCTGCGCCTGCTCGCGCTGCTGGCCCACGAGGGCCGCGCGCTGTCGCTGGCCGATCTCGCGGCGCAGCTGGGCCTGCCCAAGGGCACCGCGCACCGCATCTGCACCCAGCTGCTGGCCACCGGCTTTCTCGCGCGCGACCTCGACGAGCGCTCCTTCGTCGTCGGCCCCGCGCTGCGCCAGCTCGCCTTCGACACGCTGAACCACGGCAGCGTGCGCGGCCTGCGCCACGAGGTGCTGGCCGCGCTGGTGCAGGAGGTCGGCGAGACCTGCAACCTCACCACGCTCGACGGCGCGCGCGTGCTCTACCTCGACCGCGTCGAGGCCCAGTGGCCGCTGCGCCTCACGCTCGACGTGGGTTCGCACGTGCCGCTGCACTGCACCGCGAGCGGCAAGCTCTTTCTCGCGCAGATGCCGAAGAAGGCGCGCGACGCGATGATCGACGGCCTGCCGCTGCCGCGCATGACGGCCAGCACCCTCACCGACCCCGCCGCATTGCGCGCCGAGTGCGACGCGATCGCGCAGGACGGCTTCTCGCGCGACCGCGAGGAGTTCATGGCCGGCCTGGTGGCCGTGGCCGTGCCGGTGCGCGACGCGGCCGGCGCGGTGCGCGCCGCGCTCGCCGTGCATGCGCCGACCGCGCGCATGTCGATGGCCGATGCCGAGCGGCGCATCGATGCGCTGAAGGCCGCGGCGCTGCGCATGGGCGGCTTGCTGTGAGCGACGGGGCCTGGGGCGCTTGGCGGGCCGCGACAAAGCGCACAGAATGAACCTGTCCGTGCGTCGTTCCGGCACGGTCTTCCTCTCATCTTCATGCGAACCCCTCTGCTCGCCACCACCCCGTTGCGCACGCTGATCGTCTCGGCCGTCTTCGTGCTGGGCGCATCGGCGAGCTCGGCCGAGGTGGTGCGCTGCCTCGACGCCAATGGCGCCACCGTCTACACCGACGGTGCCTGCCCGAGCGGCACGCGTTCGTCGCGGCCCGTGCAGATCGCCGAGCCGCCGCCGCCTTCGGCCCTGCAGCCGGCCCCGCCCGCGCGCGCGCCCGACTACGCGCCGCCGCCTGCCGCCGCCGCGCCGGCGCCGCCCTCGAACCCGGGGCTGTCGATCATTCCGCGCTATCCCGACGAAGGGCGCGCGGCACAGGCCGATCCCGAGCCGGTCTATCTCTGGGGCCCCGATCCGTACGCCTACCCGCCGCCGAGGCGGCGCGTGCAGCCTCCGCCCCCGCATGTGCACGACCCCGGTCCGGGTCGCCGGCCCTGCGCCCACATGGCGGGGCTGCGCCGAAACAACTGCTGAGGCGCCCGCTTCAGCGCCACTGCAGCAGCAGCGACCAGGGTTGCCGGCTCATGTGCCGATCGATGCATCCCGCCGCGTCCGTCGCGCAGCCTTCGGGCAGGTAGCTCGGATCGAGCGTCCGCGTGCCCGGCGCGAAGTCCAGCCGGCGCAAGGTGACCGACTGCAGCACGTTGCCGCCGACCGCGTCGAAGCCGCGTGCGTCGACGGCCGTCACCACGTCGCAATGCATCGGCAGCGCCGCGCCGCCCGTGGGCCGCGTCGCGAGCACCGTGCCGATCTTGGCGAAGCTGTCGAGCGCCGAACGCGCGCCGCGCGTCTGGCACACCAGGTCGCCCACGCGCGGCGGCGTGCGTGCGAGATCGCAGGCCCGCAGCGCGAAGCGCGTGGCACGGCCCGCCGCTTCGTCGGCGCCGGCCTTCCAGGCCGCGCCCGCGTAGTCCACGTGCGCCTCGGAGAACACGAACTCGTCCGCGCCCAGGTCCGCCTGCCGCGCGAGCCAGCTGATGAAGGCGGCCGACCACGGCGTGTCGATCACCGCGACGCGGTCGATCGCCGCCGCCATCGCGCGCAGCTCGGCCGCGTCGAGGCCCTGGTCGGGCCCCACGCCCAGCCCCATCAGGCGCGAGGCGCTGGCCTGGTTCAGCGCCTCCAGCAGCAGCGTGCGATCGGCCGGCCGCAAGGCACCGAAGCGCACCAGCGAGGGCAGCTTCACGCGCGGCTGGTCGACCGCGTCCCAGTAGCCGAGCACGCGCTGCCATGGCGCGGGCGCGAAGCGCGAGACGCGGCCGTCCTCGGCCTCGGAACTGCCCGCGTCGACCATGCGGCCTTCGGCATCGAGGGTCTGGGCGCCGAAGGCCTCGTGCTCGCGTTGGGCGGCGGCGGCCATCGCGAGGGCGCGCGGGGGCGACGGGGCCTCGGCCGTGGCCAGGCAGGATGTCGCGGCGAAGGCGGGCGCACCGACGAACAGGCACGCGGCCAGCAGCCAGGAGCGCATCGAAGGAGAGGGGCGGCGAAGCAGCGGCATGCCGGGCAAGCATAGCCCGGCGTGCGGGTGGGCGAAGCATCGAGCTGCCACCTCGGCGCGTTACCCTTCGCTCCGAGGCCGCACCCCGGCGGCCCTGCGAAACGGAGCGACGATGGCAGACAAGATCCTGGTGTTCTACGGTTCCTACCGCGCCGACCGCATGGGCGTGCGGCTCGCGGACTACCTGGTCGAGCGGCTGGCCGCGCGCGGCGCCGAGGTGGAGCTGATCGATGCCAAGGCCGTCGACCTGCCGATGCTCGACCGCATGTACAAGGAGTACCCGGCGGGCACGGCGCCCGAGGCGATGGAGACGCTGGCGCGCAAGATCCGCGCGGCCGACGCCTTCGTCTTCGTGACCGGCGAATACAACTGGGGTCCGCAGCCCGGCCTCAAGAACCTCACCGACCACTTCCTCGAGGAGTGGTTCTGGCGGCCTGCGGCGATCGCGAGCTATTCGGCCGGCCGCTTCTCGGGCGTGCGCTCGGGTACGGTGTGGCATTCGATTCTCTCCGAGATGGGCATGATCGTGGTGTCGAGCACGCTCGCGGTCGGCCCGATCTCGCAGACGCTCGACGCGCAGGGCCAGCCCACCGGCGCGCCCGGCGCCTCGCTCGACCGGGCCTTCGGCCGCTTCGCCGACGACCTCGCGTGGTGGACCGAAGCGGCGCGCGAACAGCGCGCGCGCAAGGCACCGCCCTATTGACCTTCTTCGAGGAGACCCGCCATGCGGCTCACGCCCTTCCTGATGTTCACCGGCCAGGCCCAGGCCGCGATGGACTTCTACCTCTCGCTGTTTCCCGAGGCACGCATCACCGAGATCGAGCGCTACGGCCCCGCGGGCCCGGGCGCCGAGGGCACGGTGCTCAAGGCGCGCTTCGAGCTCGGCGGCCACAGCCTGCTGTGCATCGACAGCCCGCCCGTGCATGCCTTCGGCTTCACGCCCTCGATCTCGCTGTTCATCGACTGCGACGACGAGGCGCAGCTGCGGCGCCTGTTCGACGGGCTGGCCGAGGGTGGCCAGGTGCTGATGCCGGTCGATGCCTATCCGTTCAGCCGCCTCTACGGCTGGGTGCAGGACCGCTTCGGCGTCTCGTGGCAGCTCAACCTGCCCTGAGGCGCGCGCTGCTTTCGTCGCCGGGGGGGCTGCCCCCGTGCCGCAGGCGATAGGCCGAGGGCGTGCAGCCGAAGGCCGCGCCGAACGCGCGCGTGAAATGCGGAATGTCCTGGAAGCCCCAGCGCAGCGCGATGGCCGAGACCGGCCGCCGGTCCGCGGGGTTCGCGAGGTCCTGCGCGCAGCGCGCCATGCGCTGCGCGCGGATCCACGCGGCCGGCGTGCTGCCCTCGTGCGCGAAGGCCAGGTGAAGGTAGCGCACCGAGACGCCGAAGCGCCGCGCGATCGAGGGCACGTCGAGTTCGGGTGAATCGAGCGCCTCGAGCACATGGGCCTTGACCCGGCGCACCAGCAGCTGGCGGTGCGCATCGCGCATCGGCGGCGCAGGCGCCACGCCGGCATCCGCCGCGCGCGCCGACTCGGCCACGAGTTCGCACAGCAGCACCGCCAGCCGCTCGGCCGCGGGCCCCGCGGGCAGCCCGCCGCCGTCCATCAGCGACTGCATGAAGCCCGAGGCCGCGCGCCCGATGCCGGCCGGCCCGCCGAGCGCGCGCGCGAACAGGGCGCGCGGCTCGCTGACGCGCGGCAGCAGCAGCTCGCGCGGCACGCGCAGCGACAGCACTTCGAAGCGCTCGTCGAAATGCAGCGTGTAGGGCCGCGCCGTGTCGACGATGCTGAAGGCGCCGGGCGTCACGCGCGCCTCGCGGTGGCCCTGGCGCACGATGCCTTGGCCCGCGACCTGCAGGTTGACGAACAGCCGGTCCTGAGGATCGCGCCGGATCTGCGAGAAGTCGCGCACCACGGTGTGGGCCTCGGCGCGGATGCGCGCCACGTTGATAGCGCCGATGCCTTCCATGTCGACCCGGCTCGCGAAGCCCGCGCCGCGCTCGGCCGAGCGCGGATCGAGTGCCGCGAAGGCCTCGCACACCACCTCGCGCCAGTAGGCGAACTGCTCGGGCGCGGCGACGGCTTCGGTGGACCAGGACTTCATGTGCGCACCTGTGGGCGGGCGGTTGAGATACGCATCATCGCGACGGCGCGCGGGCCTTGCAAGCCGCGCGCCCGCGCTGCGCGTTCCGGCAAGGCGCCGTGCACGAAACGACAAGGCCGCTTGGGGGTGGCGCGGCCAGACTGCGGCCCCACCCATCACCCGACCGGATTTCCCATGACCATCGACTTCACCCTCGACCCCGCGCGCCGCGCGCTCCAGCTCGATGCGCGGCGTGCCGCCAGCGAGGTGCTCTCGCAGGTGCGCGCCGCCACGCGCGGGCTGCACACGCCCGGCGAGCGCTTCCGCGCCACGCGCCCGATGTACGAGGAGATCATCCGCCGCGGCTTCCTGCGCCGGCTCATGCCGCAGCCCTTCGGCGGCGAGGGCACGGGCATGGTCGACCTCGCGATCGTGGCCGAGGAGTTCCATGCGGTCGACTGCAATGTCTCGCTGACGCTGTTCGCCAACCTGCTGGGCCTGGCGCCGCTGTTCATCGCGGGCACGCCCGAACAGCACCGGCGCCTGCTCGCGCCCTTCCTCGCGTGCGAGGGCGCGCCGCTGGCCGCGCTGGCCAACAGCGAGCCCGGCGGCAGCGCGAACTTCGCCGCGCCGCGCCCTGGCGAGGGCGTGCGCACGACGGCTGTGCGAGACCAAGGTGGCGAAGGCGGCTGGCGCATCCACGGCACCAAGCAGTGGGTGTCGGCCGCCACCGGTTGGGACGGCGAGGGCGCCGACCTGCTCAGCGTGGTCTGTCGCACCGACCCCGAGGCACCGCCCGAGGCCGCGCTCTCGATCCTCGTGGTGCGGCGCGGCGCGCCGGGCCTGGTGCCGCTGCACGACATCGATGCCATGGGCCACCGCGCGCACCTCGTGCCGCGCTTTCGGCTCGACGGCGTGGCCGTTCCCGACGCCGACGTGGTGGGCCCGGTGGGCGGCGCGCGCGACATCGTCGAGGCCAGCTTCTCGGGCACCGCGGCGCTGGTCGGCATCATGGGCGTGGGCCTGATGCGCGCGGCCTTCGACGTGGCGCTGCGCTTCGCGAAGACCGAGTGCCGCGGCGGCGCGCTGCCCATCGTCGAGCACCAGGCCGTGGGCTATGCGCTGGCCGATGCCAAGACCACCATCGAGGCCGCGCGCTACCTGGGCTGGAAGGCCTGCGATGCGATCGACCGCCAGCTGCCCGGCGCGCTCGAGCTCGCGCTGCAGTCGAAGATCTTCGGCTCCGAAGCCGCCGTGCGCGTCATCACCGACCTGATGCGCGTGGTGGGCATCGACAGCTACGGCCACGAGCTGCCGCTCGCGGGCCTGCTGCAGGACGCGATCGCGCTGCCGCTGTTCGACGGCGGCAACATGGGCGTGCGCCGGCGGCAACTGCATGCACTGCTGCGCGCGGCCGACTACGACCCGCTCACGGCCGCTGGCATCGCCTGAGCACGCTGGTCAGCTTCGGCTGGGTGCCGAGCCGCAGAATCCCGTCACCAAGAAAGCGGGAAGCAAAAGCAACATGCCCAATGCCGTCAAGACCATCCGCGCCTTCAACGCGGACCGCGATCCCGAACGCCTGGCGATGAAATACGCCAACCTGCGTTCGAGCCCCTTCGTCTTCCTGCGCGGCACCTGCCACCTGTTCTACGACCGCCTGCCCTCGGGCGCGCTGTTCGCCAAGGCGCCGCCGGCCTGGCTGTGCGGCGACGCGCACCTCGAGAACTTCGGCAGCTACAAGGGCGACAACCGGCTGGTCTATTTCGACCTCAACGATTTCGACGAGGCCGCGCTCGCGCCCGTGACCTGGGAATTGGTGCGCTTCCTCACGAGCATCCTCGTGGCCGGCGACGGCCTGGGCCGCGGCGCCGCCGAGTCCGCCGCGCTGTGCAGGGTCTTCGTCGACGCCTACGCGGGCGCGCTCGCGCTCGGCAAGGCCCGCTGGGTCGAGCGCGACACCGCGACCGGCCTCGTGCGCGAACTGCTCGACACGCTCAAGGCGCGCACCCGCCCCGCCTTCCTCGACCGGCGCACCGAGCGCAAGGGCCGCCGGCGCCTGATCCGCTGCGATGGCAAGCATGCGCTGCCGGCGAGCGACGCGCAGCGCGAGCGCGTCGTCAAGCTGGTCGACCGCTTCGCGGCCTCGCAGCCGAATCCGGATTTCTTCAGGGTGCTCGACGTGGCGCGGCGCATCGCCGGCACCGGCAGCCTCGGCGTGGAGCGCTACATCGTGCTGGTCGAGGGCAAGGGCTCGCCCGATGCCAACTACCTGCTCGATCTCAAGCAGGCACTGCCGTCCTCGCTCGCGCCGCACCTGAAGAAAACGGCGCAGCCCGCCTGGGAATCGGAGGCGCACCGCGTGGTCGCGCTGCAGCGCCGCATGCAGGCCGTGTCGATGGCCTTCCTGCATCCCATCGTGACGCGCAAGGCCTCCTATGTGCTGCGTGGCCTGCAGCCCAGCGAGGACCGCGTGAGCCTCGACGCGCACCGCACGCGGCCCGCCGACATCCGCGCGGTGATCGACGACATGGGGCAGCTCATGGCCTGGGCGCAACTGCGCAGCGCGGGCCGGCAGGGCTCGGCCATCGCGGACGCCCTGGTCGACTTCGGCGCTTCGGCGAAGTCGTGGCGCGCGGACCTGCTCGACGCCGCGCAGCAGTGCGCCGCGCAGGTGGCGACGGACTGGGCGCTGTACTGCGAGGCCTACGACGCGGGCGCGCTGCTCAGCCGACCAGCCCGACCACCGAGCGCACCACGCTGACCGCCGCCAGCACGATCAGCAGGTTCAGCACATGCCGCCTGAACTGCTCGGGCGACACCCCCTTGAACGAGCGCTGCCCCCACCAGATGCCGGCCAGCATCGCGGGCGCGAGCCACAGCGCCCACTTGAAGGTGTCGGGCCCGAGCAGCTTGCCGGTGGCGTGGGCGGCCGGCATCAGCGCGGCGCTCGCGAGCGACACCACGTCGCTGAACAGCAGCAGTGCGATCAGCGTGGCGCGCAGGGCGGCCGGTGCCATCGCGGTGGTGCTCAGCAGCACCGCGATGGCGATGCCGCCGATGGCCGCCACGCCGTTGATGAAGCCCGAGGCCAGGCCGGCGCCGAAGCGCACCGCGCGCGTGGGCACCAGCGTGGCGCGCGCGCCGCTGCGCAGCAGCAGCGCGGCGGCCATCAGCAGCGCGCCGATCAGAAGCCGCAGCGGCGTTTCCGGCAGCCAGGCCAGCAGCGCCACGCCGAGCGGAATGAACAGCAGGTTGCCGAGCATCAGCCAGCCCAGCCAGGGCATGTCGACGTCGCGCGCGATGCCGCGCAGCTGGCTCAGGCTCGCGAGGATCTCGAGCATGAAGATCGCGGGCACCACCAGCGCGGGCGAGACCACGAGCGACATGCCGGCCACGGTGATGGCCGAGAAGCCGAAGCCCGCGAAGCCGCGCACCACGCCGGCAGCGAACACCACGCACAGGCTGTAGGCGAGCAGCAGCGGCGCCAGCGGCGGCGTCAGCAGGTCGGCCGGGTTCATGCCGCGAACAGCGGCAGCAGCTTGAGCCGCTGCACCTTGCCCGAGGGCCCGCGCGGCAGGTCGGTCACGAAGCGGTAGTGGCCCGGCGCCTTGTAGCGACCGAGCGCCTCGGCGCTGAAGGCGCGCAGCTCGTCCTCGCCACAGGCGCAGCCTTCGCGCAGCACGATGCACACGCCGACCTCCTGGCCGTAGTGGCGGTCGGGCACGCCGACGGCCGCGGCCTCGAGCACGGCGGGATGCCGCAGCAGGGCCTCGTCGATCTCGCGCGGCGCGATGTTCTCGCCGCCTTTGATGATCAGTTCCTTGATGCGTCCGGTGACGAAGAAGAAGCCGTCGGCATCGCGGTGGCCGAGGTCGCCGGTGCGCAGCCAGCCGTCGGGCGTGAAGCTGGCGCGCGTGGCCTCCTCGTTCTTGTAGTAGCCGCGCATCACGTTGGGCCCGCGGATCGCGAGCTCGCCGGTGCTGCCGTCGGGCACTTCGGCGAGTGACGCGTCGATCACGCGCGCCTCGCAGCCCGAGGCGCGGCCGACCGAGCCCAGCTTGCGCCGCGCCGGGTCGAGCGGGTTCGAGAACGAGGGCGCGGCAGTCTCGGTGAGGCCCATGGTCTCGACGATGCCGATGCCGAACAGGCGCTCGAAGGCGCGGTGGTGCTCGGGCGGCAGCGCGGCCGAGGCCGAGCGGCAGAAGCGGATCGCGGCCGTGCGCTCGCGCGCCGGTGCCTCGCCCTCGAGCAGGTAGGAGATCATGGTCGGCACCACGTTGATCCAGCTGCAGCCGGCCTGCGTGGCCTGCTCCCAGAAGCGGCCGGCCGAGAACTTCGGCGGCATCGCGAGGCTGCCGCCGTGCGCGAGCGGCGCCAGCATGGTCACGCAGAAGGCGTTGATGTGATAGAGCGGCAGCACCGCGAGCACGCGGTCGGCGCTTCCCAGTTCATGCTCGGCGCTGATGGCATGCGCGTTGGCCGCGAGGTTGCGCTGCGTGAGCATCACGCCCTTGGGCTGCCCCGTGGTGCCCGAGGTGTACATCAGCAGCGCGACCGCGTCGGGCGAAGGCGCGGGATGTTCCTTCGCTTCGCCTTCTCCCGGCAGCGCGAGCCCGTCGGGATCGGCCACCAGCACCGACACCGGCCGGCCGATGTCCGCGAGCATCGCGCGCACGCGCTCCTCCCACTCGGGCGCCACGCAGACGACGCGGCAGTCGGAGTGCGCGAGCACGTAGCGCATCTGCTCGGGCTGCGACAGCAGGTTGACCGGGTTCACGACCATGCCCGCATGCATGGCGCCCAGCAGCAGCCGCAGCGTCTGCAGGCCGTTGGGCATCACGACCGAGATGGTGTCGCCGGGCCGCGCGCCGGCGGCCTGCAGCGCGCCGGCCACGCGGCGGCAGCCCTGCGCGAGCGCGGCGCAATCGATGCGCGCCTCGCTCTCGGTGGACAGCGCATACACCGCGCCCGGCTGGCGCGCGGCGACCTGCTCGATCAGGCCATGGACGGTGTCGCCGTCGCCCGCCGCCATGCTCAGTGCGCTCCGTGCCGCGCGAAGAAGGCGCCGAAGATCTGTTCCTCGCTCGGCACCTGCTCGGCGATCGGCCGCGACACGCGCGTGATGTTGAGGTAGTGCCGGTAGTTCATGTTGTCGGAGAAGTTGTTGCGGCCCCAGGTGCCGCAGCCCATCGAGAGCGAGAACGGCAGGCCGTTGTCGAAGCTGCCGCCGGTGGCGATGCAGTGCGCCTGGTCGACGATCACGCGCGACACCGGCAGCGTCAGGCCGAGCTCGAGCGCGCGCTCGGGCACGGCCGAATGCAGGCCCACCGAATGGCCCGCGCCCTCGTAGCCGTAGATGCGCTCGACGATCGAGGCCGCCTGCGCGAAGTCGCGCGCCGCATAGACCGCGAGCACCGGGCTGAGCTTCTCGCCCGAGAACGGATGGTCGTGGCCCACGCCGTCCTCGGCCACCATCAGGATGCGCGGATCGGCCTCGGCGATTGCCTGCCAGGCCGCGCGGTTGGCGCCTTCGACCTCGGCGGCGCGCTCGGCGATGGCGCGCGCCGACTGGCCGATGACCGCGGGCGAGAGCTTGCCCCCGGGCCACATCAACTGCTGCAGCGTGGCCTTCTGCGCCTCGCCGAGCATCACGGCGCCGCGGTCCTTGAGGGCGGCGAGCATTCGCGCGCGCACCGCGTCGACGACCACCAGGCTGTTCTCCGACGAGCAGCTGGTCGCGTTGTCGAAGGTCTTCGAGCGCACGATGCGGTCGGCCGCGGCTTCGGTGTCGGCCGTTTCGTCGACGATGCCCGCGACATTGCCGGCGCCCACGCCGAAGGCCGGCGTGCCGCTCGCATAGGCGGCGCGCACGTTGGCCTGCGAGCCGGTGGCCACCACCAGGTCGCACAGCCGCATCAGCTCGGCCGTCGACTGCTTGTTGACCGGCGCGGGCAGCAACTGCACCAGGTCGCGCGGCGCGCCGATGCGGTCGAACTGCTGGTGGATGAATTCGATGAGCCGCGCCGCGGTGCTCCAGCCCTTGGGCGAGGGCGCAACGATCACCGCGTTGCGGCCCTTGAGCGCGTTGATGATCTTGTTGGCCGGCGTCGCGCCCGGGTTGGTCGAGGGCGTGATCGCGCACACCACGCCGACCGGCCGCGCGATCTCGACGATGCCGCGCGCCGGGTCCTCGGCGATCACGCCGACCGAGCGCGCGCCCTGCAGGTCGCGCAGCAGGCCGAAGGTCTTGCGGTGGTTCTTGCGCACCTTGTCCTCGACGTTGCCCACGCCCGTGTCGGCCACCGCCAGTTCGGCGAGTTCGCGGTTGCGCGCGGGTTCGATGATGGCCCAGCCGGCGGCCGTCACCGCCATATCGACCTGGGCCTGCGACCAGGTCTCGTAGATGCGCTGTGCCGCGCGGGCACGTGCCACGAGGTCGACGATGGGGCTGGAGGCTTCTGAGGAGGATGCGGAGGGATTCATGGCATGAAGAAGAAAAACTAGTCGACGCGGATGTTCGCTTCCTTGGCGAGCTTGCTCCAGCGCACGAGTTCCGTGGAGACCACCTTGCCGAGCTGCTCGGGCGTGCCGCCCACGCCTTCGCTGCCCTGGGCCAGCAGCTTGTCGCGGATGTCGGGTTCCTTCACCACCGTGTTGATCACGCGGTTGAGCCGGTCGATCGCGGGTTGCGGCGTCTTCGCGGGCACGAACACCGCGTACCAGGAGTCGACGTCGAAGTCGGGGACGCCGGCCTCCTGCATCGTCGGCACCTCGGGAAAGGCGGCGCTGCGCTTGGTGGTCGACACGGCCAGCGCCTTGAGCTTGCCGGCCTTCACGAACTGCGCCGCGGCGGGAATCGACACCCACAAGAGCGGCACCTGCCCGCCCATCACGTCGACGACCGCCGGGCCGCCACCGCGGTAGGGCACGTGCGTCATCTGCGTGCCGGTGCGCAGCTTCAGCAGCTCGCCCGCGAGGTGGCCGGGCGAGCCGTTGCCCACCGAGGCGAAGGAGATGCTGTCGGGCCTGGCCTTGGCCAGCGCGACCAGCTCGGCCACCGTGCTGGCCGGGAACTGCGGATTCGCCACCAGGATCTGCGGCAGCGAGGCCACCAGGCCCACGGGTGCGAAGTCCTTCGCGGTGTCGAACGAGAGCTTGGCGTAGATCGCGGGGTTGATGGTGTGCGAGGACAGCGTGAACAGCACCGTGTAGCCGTCGGCCGGCGACTTGGCGACGAGTTCGGTGCCGATCGAGCCGGCCGCGCCGCCGCGGTTGTCGATCACGACCGGCTGGCCCAGCAGCGCCTGGAAGCGCTCCTGCACGATGCGCGCGATCACGTCGGTGCCGCCGCCGGGCGGGTAGGGCACGATCAGCTTGATCGGCTTGCTGGGGTAGTCGCTCCCGTTCTGCGCGAACGCGGCCAGCGGCGATGCCAGCGTCGCGGCGGCCAGCAGCCCCGCGCGCAACCAGGGGGCGAACAAGGACAGTCTCATGCGGGTCTCCTTCTCGTTGTGGTGGCGGGGGCGGTGGCGGGGCGGTAGCCCAGCGTGGCGCTGGCGTCGCGCGCGCAGGCCATGATGCGTTCGGAGAGTTCGCGCGCCTGGGTGCGCGCGAAGCGGATGGAGGGCACGCTCATGCCGACGGCGGCCACGGCCGTGCCGCGCGCGTCGAACACCGGCACGCCGAGGCCGCAGACGCCCAGGCGCCATTCCTCGCGGTTCTCGGCATAGCCGCGCGCGCGGCTGCGCTCGAGCTCGGCCTGCAGCGCATCGAAGTCGACGATGCTGTGCGGCGTGTGGGGCTGCAGCGTGCCGAACAGCGCCCGCAGCGCGGCGGCGTCGAGCCGCGCGGCCGCCAGCATCGCCTTGCCCGAGGCCACGCAGCAGGCCGGCGCGCGGCCGCCGATGCGCGAATAGGCGGCCACGGGCAGCGGGCTGTCGAACTTGTCGAGGTAGACGATCTCGGCGCCGTCGAGCACCGCGAGATGGATGGTCTCGCCGCTGGCCTGCGCCAGTGCCGCGAGGTGCGGGCGCAGCAGCGCGCCGATGTCGGCCGCCTCGGAGACCATCGCGCCGAGCTCGAACAGCCGCAGGCTCGGCCGGTAGGCACTGGTGTCGGCGTCCTGCACCGCCCAGCCGCATTCCACCAGCGTCTGCAGCGTGCGATGGGCATTGCTGCGCGCCATGCCGAAGGCATTGGCGACGTCGATCACGCGGCAGGCGCGTGCCTGGCGCGCCATCCATTCCATGACGGCGAGGCCTTTGGCGAGCGTGGAATCCATGCGTCTCCGTTCGTCCGATTTTTTGCTTGTTCCAAATATTGGAACAGCGTTCGGATAATTGAAACTCAATGTACAAACGCGGCCTGCGCTTGTCAACGCGACACTTTCGGCTGACATGGGCTCTGGGAGGCTGTCGAATGCGGGTAGCCGGACGCAGAGGACGCGAAGGTTTCGCGAAAGACGCAAAAGGAACTCAAGAAGAAATCTGGTTTTCCCTTTCGCGTCCTTTGCGGAACCTTCGCGTCCTCTGCGTCCGGAAGTCCGCTCCTGTATTCAGTGCCTATGCCGCCCCGCCATCAACCCGATCACCTCGCGGAAGATCGCGTTGCCCGTCGAAGCCGCGAGGTCCAGCACGTGGCTGTGGCTGTAGTAGGGGCTCAGGTCCAGCCCCACGCCGATGCCCGCGATCGCGATGTCGCGCTGCTGCTCCTGGCGCGCCAGCACTTCGCGCAGGTGGTGGTCTAGGTAGTGCGGATCGTTGGCGAGATGGGTCGCGCTGTCCATCGGCGAGCCGTCGGAGATCACGAGCAGCAGCTTGCGTTCCTCGCCGCGCGCGCGCAGCCGCGTGCAGGCCCAGTCCACGGCCTCGCCGTCGATGCCTTCGCGGAACAGCTCGGGCCGCAGCAGCGCGGCCATCGGCGCGCGCGCGCGGCGCCAGGGCGTGCCCGCGGCCTTGAACACCAGGTGGCAGCGTTCGTTGAGCCGGCCCGGGTGCGCGGGCCGGCCCGCGCGCAGCCATTCGCGCTGCGCGCGGCCGCCGTTCCAGGCGCCGGTGGTGAAGCCCAGCACTTCGCTGGCCACGCCGGCCTGCTCGAGGGCGCGCGCGAGCACGTCGACCAGCATCGCGACCGATTCGGCATGCTCCTTCATCGAGCCCGAGCAATCGATGAGGAAGCTGACCACGCAATCGGCCAGCGGCTCCTCGCGCTCGATACGGAACAGCCGCCGCTCGGCCGGCGAGGCCACGAGCCGGGCGAGCCGGCGGCCGTCGATGCGGCCTTCCTCCTGGCCGCCGTCCCAGCCCTCGCGCACGGGCTCGGCCAGCAGCGCGCGCAGTTCGCGCGCGAGCCGCGCCAGGTTCACGCCCTGCGCCGCGATGCGGCGGTCGAGCCGTTCGCGCAGCTCGGCCAGCAGCTCGCGGCGCACCAGCGTGGCGGCCTCGTGCTCGCGGTCGTGCTCGGTGGTGAACACGCGGTAGGCGGCGCCGGCCTCCTCGAGCAGCCGGCTGCGCCCCGACTGCGCGCTGACATGCTGCTCGACGATCTCGCGGTCCATCTCTGCGACCAGGCTGAACACGCTGCGCTTGTCGTCGGTGTCGTTCTGGTGCGCATCGGGTGCTTCGTCATCGCCGCCGGCTTCATGCAGCATCGTGGCGACCGTGCGCGCGATCGCCAGCGCATGCACGGCATACGCGGCCTGGTCGAAGCGATCGCGCCGCAGCCCGCCCAGCGCATGGCCGATGCGCGGCGCCAGCGCGAAGCGCGTGGCCTCGAGCATGTCCTCGGTCTCCTCGACCACCTGCTCGCCGCTCACGCGCGCACGGCAGATCTGCGCCACCGCGTACAGCAGCAGGCCGCGCGCGGTCTCGGTCAGGCCCGAGTGGTGGAAGGCCAGCGACCACTGTTCGTGGCGATGGCGCAGGTTGCGCCGCATGCCGGCCATGGCCTCGGGCACCAGCGCCTCGGCGCGGAACTGCTCGAGCATCTCGAACAGCATGCGCTCCACCGGCTCCTCGGGCTGCAGCGTGCGGTGCAGCGCGGCATCGGAGCCGGCGATGCGCAGCGCGAGGCCATCGGCCACGCCGCGGAACGATTCGAAGTCGTCGGTCTCGGGCGAGGGATGCAGGTGCGGCGCGAACCACGGCAGCGGCATGCGGCCGCGGTGCAGGCGCCGGCCGCGGAAGTGCAGGTCGCGCTCGCCGCTGAAGGCGCGCACCACGCCCGCGCAGAGCTCGGCGACGCGTTCCTCCTGCCGAACCTTGCGGATGTCCTGCTGCGTCATGGCGCGCCGCGCTCAGCCGTCCGCGAGCCGGTGCGATTCGGCGAGCTCGCGGTCGAAGCAGCGCTGGAAGTACTCGGCCACCAGCGGCCGCTCGGCCTCGTCGCACTTGTTGACGAACGAGAGGCGGAAGGCCAGTGCCACGTCCTTGAAGATCTCGAGGTTCTCGGCCCAGGTGATCACGGTGCGCGGCGACATCAGCGTCGACAGGTCGCCGGCCGCGAAGCCCTTGCGCGTGAGGTCGGCCACCGCCACCATCGCCGCGACCGTGGCGCGGCCCGCCGCGTCGGTCAGCGAGGGCACGCGCGCCTGCACGATCGCGATCTCCTCGGCCGTGGGCAGGTAGTCGAGCGAGGCGACGATGTTCCAGCGGTCGATCTGCGCATGGTTGAGCCGCTGCGCGCCGTGATACAGGCCGTTGAGGTTGCCCAGGCCGACCGTGTTGGCGGTGGCGAACAGCCGGAAGAAGGGATGCGGGCGCAGCACCTTGTTCTGGTCGAGCAGTGTGAACTGGCCGTCGCGCTCGAGGATGCGCTGGATCACGAACATCACGTCGGGCCGGCCCGCGTCGTACTCGTCGAAGATCAGCGCCACCGGCCGCTGCAGCGCCCAGGGCACCATGCCTTCCTGGAACTCGGTGACCTGCTTGCCGTCGCGCAGCACCACCGCGTCCTTGCCGACCAGGTCGAGCCGGCTGATGTGGCCGTCGAGGTTGAGCCGCACGCAGGGCCAGTTCAGCCGCGCCGCCACCTGCTCGATGTGGGTCGACTTGCCGGTGCCGTGCAGCCCCTGCACCATCACGCGCCGGTCGCGCATGAAGCCCGCGAGGATCGCGAGCGTCACGTCGGGGTTGAAGCGGTAGACCGCGTCGATCTCGGGCACGTGCGCGTCGCGTTCGGCGAAGGCGGGCACCTGCAGGTCGGCGTCGATGCCGAAGGTCTCGCGCACGCCGACGAGGCGCGTGGGTTGGAGGGCGGCGATATCGTTCATGGGGCGGGTGGGTGTGGGGGTGTCAGGCCTGCGCACGGCGCGCGGGCGCCGCATCGGCATCGATGCGGCTCAGCGCCAGCGCCGCGCGCTGCAGCGCGGGCAGCAGCGTCTTCGCCTTCGCGATGTCGAGCCGCATCACCGGCGCCTGCACCGCGATGCAGAGGTTCGACGGGTTCTCGCCCGCGGCCGGCACCAGCGCGGCGATGCACAGCAGGCCGGGCAGGAACTCCTCGTTGTCGATCGCGAAGCCGTTCTCGCGCACGCGCCGGATCTCGGCCTCGAGCGCCGCGGCATCGGTCAGCGTGCTCGCCGTGTAGGCCTCGAGCGAGGCATTCGCCAGCAGCCGGCGGCGCTGCGCCTGGCCCATCTGCGCGAGGAACATCTTGCCGCTGGCCGAGCAGTGCACCGGCACGCGCGAACCCGGGTGCAGGTAGAAGCGCAGCGGCGCCGCGGTCTCCACGCGGTCGAGGTAGACCACCTCGCTGCCCGAGAGCGCCGTGAGGTTGCAGCTCTCGCCGATCTCCTCGACCAGCTGGCGCAGCACCGTGTGGCGCGCGCCGTGCAGGCTGTCGTTGAACAGCAGGTTCTCGGCCAGCCGGCGCAGCCGCGTGCCCATGCCGTAGTGGCGCCCGTCGCCCTCGCGTTGCAGCAGGCCCGCGCCCTCCATCTGCTGCAGCATGCGGTGCAGCGTGGGCTTGGGCAGGCCGGTCTCCTCCACCAGGCCCTGCAGCGAGTAGCGCTGGTCCTTGGCGGCGATCACCTCGAGCAGCGCGAACAGCCGCATCGCCGGGGTGTCGGCGCCCGTGGCCTCGGTGGCGGGCGGAAGCGACTTGACGATCTTCATGGCGGCGGATCATAGTCCTTTTGCAAAAAATAGAACATTACGTACCGATTTTCGGAATTTGTTTGACGCCGCCCGGCACCCGTCCTATAGTCCGCCCGATTCGCCAACCCCGAAATACGGAACTTCCCGTTCCGGCTTTTTGCAGTCCGCCGTCCAGCCCTTCATCCGCAGGAGACACCGACCCATGAGCAAGCAACCCACCCGCGAAGCCGTCACCGGCGTGCAGAAGATGACGCCCTCCGAGGCCTTCGTCGAGACCATGGTCGCCAATGGCGTGACCGACATCTTCGGCATCATGGGCTCGGCCTTCATGGACGCGATGGACATCTTCGCGCCCGCCGGCATCCGCCTCGTGCCCGTGGTGCACGAGCAGGGCGCGGCCCACATGGCCGACGGCTATGCCCGCGTGTCGGGCCGCCACGGCGTGGTGATCGGCCAGAACGGCCCCGGCATCAGCAACTGCGTGACCGCGATCGCGGCCGCCTACTGGGCGCACAGCCCGGTGGTGATGATCACGCCCGAGACCGGCACCATGGGCATGGGCCTGGGCGGCTTCCAGGAGGCCAACCAGCTGCCGATGTTCCAGGAGTTCACCAAGTACCAGGGCCATGTGAACAACCCCAAGCGCATGGCCGAGTACACCGCGCGCTGCTTCGACCGCGCCATCTCCGAGATGGGCCCGACCCAGCTCAACATCCCGCGCGACTACTTCTACGGCGAGATCACGACCGAGATTCCGAAGCCGATGCGCGTGGAGCGCGGCGCCGGCGGCGAGAACAGCCTCAACGCCGCGGTCGAGCTGCTGGCCAGCGCGAAATTCCCCGTCATCCTCTCGGGCGGCGGCGTGGTCATGGGTGATGCCGTGGAAGAGTGCAAGGCGCTCGCCGAGCGCCTGGGCGCGCCGGTGGCCAACGGCTACCTGCGCAACGACTCCTTCCCCGCGAGCCATCCGCTGTGGGCCGGCCCGCTGGGCTACCAGGGCAGCAAGGCCGCGATGAAGCTGATCGCGCAGGCCGACGTGGTGCTCGCGCTCGGTTCGCGCATGGGCCCCTTCGGCACCCTGCCGCAGCACGGCATGGACTACTGGCCCAAGGAGGCGAAGATCATCCAGGTCGAGGCCGACCACACCAACCTGGGCCTGGTGAAGAAGATCACCGTCGGCATCCACGGCGATGCCAAGGCCACGGCCAAGGCCCTGCTCGAGCGCCTTGCGGCCAAGACCCTGGCCTGCGACGCCACCAAGGCCGAGCGCGCCGCGAAGATCAAGGCCGAGAAGGAGGCCTGGGAGAAGGAGCTCGACGCCTGGACCCACGAGCGCGACCAGTTCAGCCTCGACGTCATCGAGGAAGCCAAGGGCGAGAAGACGCCCACCGGCGGCACCTACCTGCATCCGCGCCAGGTGCTGCGCGAGCTCGAGAAGGCGATGCCGCCGCGCGTGATGGTCTCGACCGACATCGGCAACATCAATGCGGTATCGAACAGCTACCTGCGCTTCGAGGAGCCGCGCTCCTTCTTCGCGCCGATGAGCTTCGGCAACTGCGGCTACTCGCTGCCCACCATGATCGGCGCCAAGTGCGCCGCGCCCGACCGTCCGGCCGTGGCCTATGCGGGCGACGGCGCCTGGGGCATGAGCATGGTCGAGATCATGACCGCCGTGCGGCACGACATTCCCGTGACCGCGGTCGTGTTCCACAACCGCCAGTGGGGCGCCGAGAAGAAGAACCAGGTCGACTTCTACAACCGCCGCTTCGTCGCGGGCGAGCTCGAGAGCGAGAGCTTCGCGGGCATCGCCAAGGCCATGGGCGCCGAGGGCATCGTGGTCGACCGCCTCGAGGACGTGGGCCCGGCGCTCAAGAAGGCCATCGACCTGCAGATGAACCAGCGCAAGACCTGCGTGATCGAGATCATGTGCACGCGCGAGCTCGGCGATCCGTTCCGCCGCGACGCGCTCGCGAAGCCGGTGCGCTTCCTCGACAAGTACAAGGACTACGTCTGATCGGACGGCGCCGCGCATGACCGACCAGCTGCTCACGCTCAACGCGGGCTCGTCGTCGATCAAGGTTGCGCTGTTCGACGCGGCCGGTGCCGACGGCGCGCTGCCCGCCGCGCACTGGTCGGGCCAGGCCGATGGCCTGGGCGCGGGCCTCGATGCGCGGCTGCGCATCCGCGATGCGCAGGGCCGCACGCTGCACGACGCGAAGCTTGAGGGCGATGCGCGCTCGCACCGCGGCGCGCTGGCCGCGCTGCTCGACTGGCATGCGCACCAGGGCGGTGCCGGCCGCATCGCGGGCGTGGGCCACCGCATCGTGCATGGCGGCATGGACTTCGTGGCGCCGGTGCGCATCGACGACGCCGTGCTCGAGGACCTGGCCGCGCTCGAGCCGCTCGCGCCGCTGCACCAGCCGCACAACCTCGCGGGCGTGCGCGCCGCGATGCAGGCCTTCGCCGGCGTGCCGCAGGTGGCCTGCTTCGACACCGCCTTCCATGCGGTGCAGCCCGAACTCAACCGGCGCTTCGCGCTGCCGCGCGAACTGCACGACGCGGGCGTGCGGCGCTACGGCTTCCACGGGCTCTCGTACGAATCGATCGCGCACCAGCTCGCGCGGCAGGCGCCCGAGGTGGCGAACGGCCGCGTGATCGTCGCGCACCTGGGCAATGGCGCCTCGATGTGCGCCATCGCGCAGGGGCGCTCGGTCGCCACCACCATGAGCTTCTCGCCGCTCGACGGTCTCACCATGGGCACGCGCTGCGGCCGGCTCGATGCGGCCGTGGTGCTCTACCTGATGCGCTCGCGCGGCATGTCGGCCGACGCGGTCGAGAAGCTGCTGTTCCGCGAATCGGGCCTGCTCGGGCTCTCGGGCGTGTCGAGCGACATGCGCGCGCTCGAAGCATCAGACGCACCCTCGGCCGCCGAGGCCATCGACCATTTCGTCGAGCAGGTGGTGCAGCACATGGGCAGCCTCGCGGCGGCCCTGCGCGGTGTCGATGCGATCGTGTTCACGGGCGGCATCGGCGAGAACGGTGCCGGGTTGCGCGCGCGGGTGCTCGAGGACTGCGCCTGGATGGGGGTGGAGCTCGATGCTGGCGCCAATGCCGGGGGGCAGGCGCGGATCTCGACCGGTAGCAGTCGCATCGGTGCGTGGGTGCTGCGCACCGACGAGGAAGCGGTGATTGCGCGCCACACGGCGCGCGTGCTGGCCTAAGCCGGCAGCGGCGCCACCGCCCCGCGCGGCACGCTCGCGCCGCAATGGCGCAGGAAGTCCGCGGTCGCGCGGCCCAGCAGCTTGTCGCGGTGCATCACGGTCGCGAGCCGGCGCGTGCCCGCGGGCAGCCTCGTGCGCAGCTCGATCAGGTGCCCGTCCTCCAGCGCCTGCGCCACCGTGTAGCGCGAGAGGCACGCCAGCCCGCTGCCCGAGGCCACCACGCGCTTGATGGCCTCGGTGCTGCCGAGCTCGAAACCCACCTGCACCTGCTCGAGGTTCTGGATCAGCCAGGCGTCGGTGACCTGGCGCGTGCCCGAGCCGTGCTCGCGCAGCACCCAGGTGGCCTGCGACAGCTGCCGGTGCGTGGCGACACGGCCGGCCAGCGCATGGCCGGGCGCGGCCACGATCACGAGCTCGTCGGTGCGCCAGGCGCGCACCACCAGGTCGGGATGGGTCTGCGGCCCCTCGATGAAGCCGACGTCGACGTCGAAGCCCGCCACCGCGTCGATCACGTCGCGCGTGTTGGCGATGTGCAGGTGCACCTGGCTCTGCGGATGCAGCGCGGTCCAGGCCGACACCCGCTCGGGCAGCAGGTACTCGCCGATGGTGAAGCTGGCCGCCACGCGCAGCGGCGCCGCATGCTCGCCGCTGAACAGGGCCTGCACTTCCGCGGCCTGGTCGAGCAGCGCCTGCGCCTTGGGCAGCAGTGCGCGGCCGTTCTCGTTGAGCACCAGCCGGCGGCCGATGCGGTCGAACAGCAGGGCGCCAACCGAGCCCTCGAGGTCGGCCAGCGCGCTGCTGGCGGCCGATTGCGAACGTGCGATGCGATCGGCCGCGGCACGCGTGCTGCCGCCGCGCGCGGTGGCCACGAAGACCTCGAGCTGGCGCAGGTTGAGGCGCAGGCGGGTCGAATTCTGCTGATCTGATTTTCCGGTCATCGTGAGCAATATTCTGCGCTTTTCCGTTCGATCGATGCTGCCTACCATCGACCGGGCCACGCTTGAAAACAAAGGACCGCCAGTGTTCAGTTTCCTGTCCCGCGAGCCCGTGCACGACCCGCTGGCGGCGCCCACGCCGACCGACCGGACCGAGGTCAAGACCACCACCTGCTACATGTGCGCCTGCCGCTGCGGCATCCGCGTGCACCTGCGCGAGGGCGAGAACGGGCCCGAGGTGCGCTACATCGACGGCAACCCCGACCATCCGCTCAACAAGGGCGTGATCTGCGCCAAGGGTTCCTCGGGGATCATGAAACAGGTGTCGCCCGCGCGGCTCACGCAGCCGCTGCTGCGCAAGCCCGGCAGCGAACGCGGCGCCGGCGAGTTCGAGCCGATCGGCTGGGACCGCGCCTTCGAGATCCTGACCGAGCGGCTCGCGAAGATCCGCGCCACCGATCCGAAGAAGTTCGCGCTGTTCACCGGCCGCGACCAGATGCAGGCGCTCACCGGCCTGTTCGCGCGCCAGTTCGGCACGCCCAACTACGCGGCGCACGGCGGCTTCTGCTCGGTCAACATGGCCGCGGGCATGATCTACACCATCGGCGGCAGCTTCTGGGAATTCGGCGGCCCCGACCTCGAGCGCGCCAGGCTGTTCGTGATGATCGGCACCGCCGAGGACCACCACAGCAACCCGATGAAGATCGCCATCAGCAAGTTCAAGCGCGATGGCGGGCGCTTCATCTCCATCAACCCGGTGCGCACCGGCTACTCGGCCATCGCCGACGAATGGATTCCGATCAAGCCCGGCACCGACGGCGCGCTGCTGATGGCGCTGCTGCACGAGCTGATCGCGAGCGAGCTGATCGACCATGCGTTCCTGAAGCGCTTCACCAATGCGCCGCAGCTGGTGGTGCTCAACGACTGCGAGCGCGAGGGCCTGTTCGCCTTCGACCCCGAGCGCGGCCCGCCGGGCGACGGCCGCAACCCGCACAACAAGCTGGTGTGGGACAAGGCCAGCGGCAGCGTGAAGCCGGCCTACCCCGAGGGCATCGCGGACGGCTGCGACCCGGCGCTCGAGGGCCACTACACGCTGGCCGACGGCACGCGCGTCGCGCCCTCGTTCCAGCTGCTGCGCGAGCGCGTCGCGAGCTGCACGCCCGAATGGGCGCAGGCCATCACCGGCATCGATGCGGCGCGCATCCGCAAGCTCGCGCGCGAGATGGGCGAGACCGCGCTGCGCCAGGCCTTCGAGCTGCCGATCGCCTGGACCGATGCTTGGGGCAAGCGGCACGAGACCACGCAGGCGCGGCCCGTGGCCTTCCATGCGATGCGCGGGCTGGCCGCGCATTCGAACGGCTTCCAGACCGTGCGCGCGCTCGCGATCCTCATGAGCGTGCTCGGCACCATCGACGCGCCCGGCGGCTTTCGCCACAAGGCGCCGTACCCGCGCCACATCGTGCCCAACTACCGGGCCTTCAACGACCCCGGGATGATCCAGCCGAACACGCCGCTCAATGCGGCGCCGCTGGGCTTCCCGGCCAGCCCCGACGAGCTCGCGATCAACCCCGACGGTTCGCCGATCCGCATCGACCATGCCTTCTCGTGGGAGCATCCGCTGTCGGCCCACGGGCTGATGCACAACGTCATCACCAACGCGGTGAAGGGCGATCCCTACCGCATCGACACGCTGCTGATCTTCATGGCCAACATGGCCTGGAACTCGAGCATGAACACGATGGCCGTGCGCGAGATGCTCAACCGCAAGGACGAGCAGGGCGAGTACATGATCCCGTTCCTGGTGGTGTGCGACGCCTTCCAGAGCGAGACCGTGGCCTTCGCCGACCTGGTGCTGCCCGACACCACCTACCTCGAGCGCCACGACGCGATGAGCATGCTCGACCGGCCGATCTCGGAGTTCGACGGGCCGGTGGATTCGGTGCGCATTCCGGTGGTGCCGCCCGCGGGGCAGTGCAGGCCCTTCCAGGAGGTGCTGATCGAGCTGGCCTCGCGGCTGAAGTTTCCCGCCTTCACCACGGCCGAGGGTGGCCGCAAGTACGCCGACTATCCCGACTTCGTCGTCAACTTCCAGCCGCAGCCGGGCATCGGCTTCCTGATGGGATGGCGCGGCAAGGACGGCACCGAGCACCTGCGCGGCGAGCCCAATCCGAAGCAGTGGGAGGCCTATGCGCAGAACAACTGCGTGTTCCAGTACCACATGCCCGAGACCATGCACTACATGCGCAACTGGAACCGCGAGTACCTCGACTTCGCGAAGGACAAGGGCTGGCGCCAGCGCAACGACCCGGTGCAGCTCGCGCTGTACTCCGACACGCTGCAGAGCTTCCGCCTCGCCGCGCAGGGCAAGAGCCCGGGCCGCCAGCCGCCCGAGGGCCTGCGCGAGCGCATCGCCACCTACTTCGACCCGATGCCCTTCTGGTATGCGCCGCTCGAGGAGGCCGCGACCGACACCGCGGCCTATCCGCTCAATGCGCTCACGCAGCGGCCGATGGCGATGTACCACTCGTGGGATTCGCAGAACGCGTGGCTGCGGCAGATCCACAGCCATAACTACCTGCACGTGAATCCCGTGACGGCCGAAGCCGCGGGCATTGCCGATGGCGGCTGGTGCTGGGTCGAGAGCCAGTGGGGCAAGGTGCGCTGCATGCTGCGCTACAGCGAGGCGGTGGAGCCCGGCACGGTGTGGACCTGGAATGCCATCGGCAAGGCCGACGGCGCATGGCAGCTCGCACCGGGCGCCGACGAGGCGCGCAAGGGCTTCCTGCTCAACCACCTGATCAGCGAGGAACTGCCGTGCGCGGGCACGGCCAGCGGGCGCATCAGCAATTCGGATCCGATCACCGGCCAGGCCGGCTGGTACGACGTGCGCGTGCGCATCCGGCCGGCCGAGCCCGGCGAGCCCGAGCAGAGCTATCCGCAGTTCGCGAGCATGCCGAGCGCGCCCGGGGTGCGGGGCAAGGCGGCGCAGGTGTTGACGTACTTTGCGGGGAGGGGGCGGAAATGATGCAGTGGTTGAAGGACTTGCTGGCGAGCGCATCGCAGCCCCAGCCCGTGGCGGAAGCCGCCGGTGCCTTTCTCCCTCCCCCTCTGGGGGAGGGCGGGGGTGGGGGCTACGGCGATGCCATCGGGCGCATTGCCTCAGCGACGGCTGTCGCGCCCCCACCCCGGCCCTCCCCCAGAGGGGGAGG
>NZ_JAHUTH010000050.1:0-42275 GCF_025376855.1 Variovorax endophyticus | reverse complement strand
ACAGCTTGCCGATCACCAGCGCGAGGAAACCGTAGACGGTGAAGTCGAAGAACTCGAGGCCGTTGCCGATGGTGGTGGCGACGATGGTCTGGCGCCGGCTGGCGGCGCTGTGCGCGGGACGGGTGGGGCTCATGTCTCGGGGTGTTGGTGTGGTTCTGTGGGAATGCGGGTAGGTCGAAGGTCTTCGGCCGCGACGGATGCTAGAGAGTCGGTTGCTCGCTGAAAAGACAATAATTGGGCCAGTACGATAACTTTTGGTTGTCGCCTGTCCGGCACCCGTCCTCCATGAAACCCAA
Source organism: Variovorax endophyticus (assembly GCF_025376855.1). Classification (NCBI taxonomy): domain Bacteria; kingdom Pseudomonadati; phylum Pseudomonadota; class Betaproteobacteria; order Burkholderiales; family Comamonadaceae; genus Variovorax; species Variovorax endophyticus. The sequence goes on along the minus strand of NZ_JAHUTH010000050.1, from coordinate 41,979 downwards.
CCAGTTGCACGCCTTCGTCGCGGTGGTCGAGCAGATGAGCATCCGCGCGGCGGCGCGCGTGCTCGGCATCTCGCAGCCCGCGGTGACCAAGATCGTGCGCGAACTCGAGCGCGAGGTCGACGCGCCGCTGGTCGAGCGCAGCGTCAAGGGCGTGCGGCTCACGCCCTTCGGCGAGGCTTTCGCGCCGCGCGCGCGCATGCTGCTGGCCGACATGCAGCGCGCCCGCGAGGAGATCGCGCAGATCCGCGACGGGCTCACGGGCCGGGTCGCGCTGGCCGTCAGCACTTCGTTCGCGCAGACCATCCTGCCGGCGGCGTTCAAGGACTTCCATGGGCGGCTGCCGGCCGTCGACGTGCAGTTCAGCGAGGCGGTGCTGCCCTGGATGTTGGCGCGGCTGCGCGAAGGCTCGCTCGATTTCGCGGTGGCGCACGTGGTGCCGGGCCGGCTCGATCCGCAGTTCGAGGCCATCGAGCTGTTCCCGGTGAAGCTGGTGGTGGGGCTGCGCGAGCGCCATCCCCTGCGCGCGAGCCGCTCGATGGCCGAGCTCGCGACCGCCGAGTGGATCCTGCCGGGCGACGATCATTTCAGCGGCCGCGAATCGATCTCGGCGCTGCTGCCGCTGGGCCTGCCCGCGCCGCAGCGCGTGATCCAGGGCCACTCGGTCACGGTCGCGCTGTCGCTGGTCGGGCAGATGGACCTGATCGGCCTGTTCGTCGAGCCGCTGGCCGCGCTGAGCTTCAAGCGCCACGGCATCCGGCGCGTGGACGTGGTCGAGACGCTGCCGACGCTCAACGTCTGCGTGGTCAAGCGCCGCGGCCAGTTGCTGACGCCGGCCGCGCAGCACTTCGTCGAATGCATCCAGCGCGCCTCGGCGCGCGCGGTCGCGACCTGATCAGCGGCCGCGCCAGGCCGGCGGCCGTCCCTCGGTGAAGGCCGCCACGCCCTCGGCGAAATCGGCGCTGCCGTAGCTGCGGCGCACCAGGTCGTCGGTGTCGGGCGCGCCCTGCGCCGTGCCGCGGCGCAGCGCTTCCTTGGCGGCCGCCTGCGTCACGGGCGCCAGCGCGGCCAGCCGCGCGCACAGCGAATGCAGCGCGCCGTCGAGTGCTTCGGCCGCGCAGACCTGCTCTAGGAAACCGCAGGCCAGCGCCTCGCTCGCATCGAGGACCTGCGCCAGCAGCAGCATGCGCCGCACCGGCTGCAGGCCCCAGGCCGCGCGCAGCCGCGCGAAGTTCAGCGACGACAGCGTGTTGCCCAGCGTGCGCGCGATCGGCACGCCGAAGCGCGCGCCCGGCGTCGCGAGCCGGAAGTCGCAGGCGGTCGCGATCGCGAGTCCGCCGCCCACGGCCCAGCCCTCGACCACCGCCACGGTCGGCATCGGCAGCGCCTCGATCAGGCCGATGCCGGCATCGATGCGCCGCTCGTAGGCCACGCCGTCGTCGCCGCCCGCGAAGTCGCGGAACTGCGCGATGTCGGTGCCGGCCACGAAGGCCTGGCCGCCCGCGCCGCGCAGCACCGCCACGCGCACCTCGCCGGCGCGCGCGGCCAGCGATTCGCAGTGCGCGGCGAGCGACTGGTACATGGCCCAGGTCATGGCATTGCGCGCGGCCGGGCGGTCGAACACCAGCGTGGCGATGCCCTCCGTCACGGAGAGATGTACGCTGCCTTCGCTCATGACCCGAAGGCTCCGGCCGCGGCCAGCTCGCGCTGCGCCGGCGCATCGATGCCGAGCTCGGCCAGCACCTCGGCCGTGTGCTGCCCGAGCAGCGGCGGCGCGCGCCGCACCTGCTGCGGCGTGCCGCCCATCTTCACGGCGAAGCCGATGTTGGGCACCTTGCCCTCCACCGGATGGTCGATCTCGATGCGCATGCGGCGGTGCCGGCCATGCTCGCTCTCGAAGGCCTCGGGGTAGCTGAGGATCGGCCCGGCCGGAATGCCCACGGCCAGCAGCCGGTCGATCCAGTGTTCGCAACCTCGTTGCGCGAAGCTGCGCTCGAGGCTTTCGATGAGCGCATGCCGATTCGCCAGGCGCAGCGACACGGTCGCGAAGCGCGCGTCATCGAGCAGGTCGGGCCGTTCCAGCGTGGCACACAGCATCTGCCACAGCTTCTGGTTGGTGGCGCCCATCACGAAGTGGCCATCGGCCGCCTTCATTGCCTGGTAGGGCGCGCTCATGCGGTTGGCGGTGCCGAGCTGCTCGGGCTCGCGGCCGGTGCCCCAGTATTCGCTGATGTCCCAGATCGAGAAGGCCAGCGCGGAATCGAACAGCGAGGCATCGACGTACTGGCCGCGTCCCGTGGCCTTGGCGCCGATGTAGGCCGACAGCATGCCGTAGGTGGCGAACAGCGCGCAGCCGATGTCGGCCACCGGCACGCCGGCCTTGGCGGGCGGGCCGTCGGGATGGCCGGTCACGCTCATGATTCCCGACATCGCCTGCGCCATCAGGTCGAAGCCCGGCCGGCCGGCCCAGGGCCCGGTCTGGCCGAAGCCCGAGATGCTGACGTAGACCAGCCGCGGGTTGATCGCGCTGAGCGTCTCGTAGTCGGTGCGCAGCCGCTTCATCACGCCGGGGCGGTAGTTCTCCACCAGGATGTCGGCCTGCGCCACCAGCTTGTAGAGCACCTCGCGCCCGCTGTCGGACTTGAGGTCGAGCGTGATCGAGCGCTTGTTGCGGTTCATGTTGAGGAAGCCCATGCTGTCCGTGCCCTTGAGCTTGAAGCCCATGGCACCGCGCGTCTGGTCGCCGCCTTGCGGCGGCTCGATCTTGATGACGTCGGCGCCGAGGTCGGCCAGCAGCATGCAGGCATAGGGGCCGGCCATGACCTGGCTCACGTCGAGCACGCGCACGCCGGCCAAAGGGAGGGGACGGGAGGAGGAGGTGTCGCTCATCGGTTGGCGTCTTTCAGGGGGAAAGGAAAATGGTCTCAAGCGTCGGCGCGCACGCCGGCTTCTTTAACGATGCGGCCCCACTTGGCGTATTCGCTCGCGATGAAGGCGCCGAACTTCTCGGGGCTGCCGCCCGCGTCCTCGGCGCCGAACTCGTCGAGCCGCTGCGCGATGTCGGGCAGGGCCAGCACGCGGTTGATGTCCTCGCTCATGCGCTGCACTATCGGCGCGGCCATGCCGCGCGGGCCGACCAGGCCGTACCACGAGGCCGCGTCCAGCCCCGGAAAGCCCGACTCGGCGAGCGTGGGCACGGTGGGATGGCTGCGCGCGCGCTGCAGCCGCGTCTGCGCGATCGCAATCACCTTGCCCTGCTTCACGAAGGGCGTGGCGGCGGTCATGGTGTCGAAGGCGTAGTCGATCTGCCCACCGAGCAGGTCGACGATCAGGGCGCTCGAGCCCTTGTAGGGCACATGAACCGCATCGACCTTGGCCTGCAGCTTGAACATCTCGAAGGCCAGGTGTTGCGCCGAGCCGATGCCCGAGGAGCCGAAGGACACGCGGCCCGGCCGCTCGCGGCACAGCGCCACGACCTCGGGCAGGGTGCGCGCCTTCTGCGCCGGCGCGCAGGTCAGCATGTTCGGCGTCACGCCCACCAGGGTCAGCGGCGTGAAGTCGCGCCGCGGGTCGTAGCGCACGCCGGTCAGCAGCGCCGGCGCGATCGCGTGGCTGTTGACGTGCGCCATCAGCAGGGTGTTGCCGTCGGGCGGCTGCTTGCTCACGTAGTCGGCCGCGATCGCGCCGGTGGCGCCGGGCTTGTTCTCGACCAGCACCGAGGCGTTCCACATCGCGCCCAGCTTCTGGCCGATGACGCGCGCCAGCACGTCGGTGCCGCCGCCGGGCGCGAAGCCGACCACGATCTTCACGGGGCCGGCCGGTGGCGCCGCCTCGTTCGCGGCGCGCACCAGTCCCGGTGCGGCGAGGGCGGCCGCGGCCGCCAGGGTGAAGCTTCTGCGTTGCATGCTGCGATGTCTCCGTCGTTCTTTAGGGTCGACGGATGGTGCGCAAGGCCCGCACCGGGCGCCATCGCTATTTGGGCGAGGCTGGATTCGCGTTTTGCGTATCCGCGAGCACGCGTGCCACGCTGGCCGCGGCGCGCGACAGCGAATCCCCGGCGCGATGGCACAGCACGAACTGGCGCCGCGCCCAGTCGCCGCGGATCGGCAATCGCGCGAAGCGGCTGCCCGCGGCCACATGGCGCGCGATGGCCGCCGGCATGACGCCGATGCCCAGGTCCTGCGCCACCAGCGCCGCGATGCTGTCGAAGCCGCCCACGCGCATGCGCATGCGCAGCAGCTGGCCGGTCTCGTCGGCCAGCCGCGCGAGCATGAGCGAGATCGCCGAGCCCTCGTTGAGCACGATCAGGTCGCAGGCCAGGATGTCCTCGAGCACCACCTCGCGCCGGCCGGCCAGCGCATGGCCGCGCGCGGTGACGGCCACCAGCTCATCGCCGCGGTAGGGCAGCATCGGCAGATCGATGGCACCGAGGCTGGCCTCGTAGATGCCGATGTCGACCGTGCCGCGGCGCAGCGCCTGCTGCACCACCTGGCTGTTCATCTCCTGCAGGTCGATGCGCACGCCGGGGCAGGCGGCGGCGCAGCGCTCGATGTCGCGCGGCATGAACTGGATCACCGCCGACTTCGGCGCCGCCACGCGCACCACGCCCTGTTCGCCGCCGAGGTAGGAGGCCGCGTCGTCCTGCATGCGCAGCACGGTGTGGGTGATGTTGCGCGCATGCGCGAGCATCGCGCGCCCGGCATCGGTCAGCACCATGCCGTGCGGGCGGCGCTCGAACAGCGCCACGCCGAACTGCGATTCGAGCTCGAGGATGCGGCGCGAGGCCGCGGCCGGCGCCATGTGCATGCGCTCGGCGCCGCGCGTGACGCCGCCGAGCTCGGCGGTGGCGATGAAGAGCTGGACCGTCGTGAGGTCGAAATGCAGGCGCGTGCTCATGGGAAGGCGATGCCGGCCTCGCCGCTGCGCCAGGGCGGGTTCTTGCGCATGACGCTGTCGAACAGCGGCGAGGCGATCCAGTCCGCGAGCCAGGCGCGCAGCCGCGGCCAGGACTGGGCCTCGAACCAGGCCGGCTCGACCATCGCGTACTGGCGCACGAAGGGCATCAGCGCGGCATCGGCCAGGGTGGCGTGGGCGCCGAGCAGGAAGGCCGAGGCGGCCAGCCGCGCCTCGAGCTCGCGCAGGAAGCGCGCGCCCTGTTCGCGCGCCTCGGCCTGCACCGCATCGGCGAAGCGGCCCGGGTACTTGTAGCGGTCGAGCTGCGGCTTGAAATGGTCGTCGCAGGCGGCGACCAGCGCCTCGGTGTCGCCGGGCTGCAGCCAGCGCAGCGGATCGGCCGCCGCGAGCGCCCAGCGCATGATGTCCAGGCTCTGGTCGATCACCGTGCCGTCGGCCAGCACGAGCACCGGCACCGTGCCCTTGGGCGAGGCGGCCAGCATCTCGAGCGGCTTGCGCTTGAGCTCGACCTCGCGCAGCTCGCAGCGCTGGCCGCTCGCCGCCAGCGCGAGGCGGGCGCGCATCGCATAGGGGCAACGGCGGAAGCTGTAGAGCACGGGCGGGGTCATCGGCGGCGGTAGGGCGGAGGCGGGCCCCGAGTCTATCGGCGCGGCCGGAGGCGGGCGCGGCGGGCGCTTTTCCGCTTTACATGCAACAGTGTTGCGTCATTCATATAATGCAATGCAGTTGCATATCAACGAGACCCACGCCATGCCCCAACGCCTTCCCGTCACCGTGCTGTCCGGCTTCCTCGGCGCCGGCAAGACCACGCTGCTCAACCACATCCTGCACAACCGCGAGGGCCGGCGCGTGGCGGTGATCGTCAACGACATGAGCGAGGTCAACATCGACGCCGCGCTGGTGCGCGAGGGCGGGGCCGAGCTGTCGCGCACCGACGAGCGGCTGGTCGAGATGAGCAATGGCTGCATCTGCTGCACCTTGCGCGAGGACCTGCTGATCGAGGTCGGGCGGCTCGCGAAGGAGGGCCGCTTCGACCAGCTGGTGATCGAGTCGACCGGCATCTCCGAGCCGCTGCCGGTGGCCGAGACCTTCACCTTCGCGGGCGAGGACGGCAAGAGCCTGGCCGACGTGGCGCGGCTCGACACCATGGTCACGGTGGTCGATGCCTTCAATTTCCTGCGCGACTACGGCTCGGCCGACAGCCTGCGGCAGCGCGGCCAGTCGCTGGGCGACGAGGACGCGCGCACCGTGGTCGACCTGCTGATCGAGCAGATCGAGTTCTGCGACGTGCTGGTGCTGAACAAGACCGACCTGGTGAGCGCGGCCGAGCGCGAGCGGCTGATGGCGATCCTCAAGAGCCTCAATCCGCGCGCGCGCATCGAGCTGTCGCAGTTCGGCCGCATTGCGCTCGACCGGGTGCTCGACACCGGCCTGTTCGATTTCGCGCAGGCCGAGCAGGCGCCGGGCTGGCTGGCCGAGCTGCGCGGCGAGCACCTGCCCGAGAGCGAGGCCTACGGCATCCGCAGCTTCGTCTACCGCGCGCGGCTGCCGTTCAATCCACAGCGCTTCTGGGACCTGGTGCAGCAGGAATGGGAGGGCGTGGTGCGCTCCAAGGGCTTCTTCTGGCTCGCGAGCCGGCCCACGCGCGCGGGCAGCTGGTCGCAGGCCGGCGGCGCCTGCCGCTACGGCGCGGCGGGTTTCTGGTGGGCGGCGGTGCCGCGCGAGCACTGGCCCAGCGATCCCGAGGGACTGGCGCTGATCCAGAGCCACTGGGACCCGGCCACGGGCGATGCGCGGCAGGAACTGGTGCTGATCGGCATCGGCATGGACGAGGCCGCGCTGCGCGCGCGGCTCGATGCCTGCCTGCTCACCGAGGAAGAGATGCGCTACGGCGCCTCGTGGTGGCAGAACCTGCCGGACCCTTTCCCGTCCTGGAACGCGTAGGGCGGGCGGCGGGCCGGGCCGCGGGTGCGGCTTCGGCCGGCACGCAGTCGCCGCAAGTGCCGTGCAGCGTGAGCGCGGTGCGGCGGGTGTCGATGCCCTGCTTGCGCAGCGCGCGGCCGAGCCGGCCCATGACCTTCGGCAGTTCGGGGTCGGAGGGCAGGGCCAGCACCTTGTGGCACTGGTCGCACTCGAAGGTGTTGCCCGAGGCGGCCTCGACGTGGCGCGCGAAGCGGTTCACGCGGTCGGCGCCGACGCGGCGGTCGCACAGGCCGACCTCGACCAGCCGGTCGAGCACGCGGTAGATCGTGACCCGGTCGGGTTCCTCGCCGGTGGCGGTGGTGTAGGCCGCGGCGACTTCGTCGTGCGTGAGCGGTTGGGAGGTGTGCTCGAGCAGCTCGAGCACGGTCTGGGCGGCGCGCGTGACGCGCAGTCCGCGGTCGCGCAGCTGGCTTTCGCTGTCGAAGGTTGCGTGGGCCATTCGGGGCTTCGGTTGCGAGGTCGTTGTCTTCATGCGAGCCGCCATTGTGTTGCATCCCGCGTCGTCGTGGGCGCGCCGCGGTGAATCGCCCGGCTTCCATGCCAGATAATCCGCGCGAATCGGACAGACCACGGACGCCACGACACGACAGCATGGACACGGGACGCGACGGCGACGCACTGAGCCACCTGCTCGCGGGCTACAAGTCCGAGCGCGCCGTCACGGCACGCTTCTCGCTCTCGGCGCCCTGGGCGCTGCACTCGACCGGCGTGGACGGCCCGCTGATCCGCCTGTGCACCGGCGCGCCCTACTGGATTTCGGTGGGCGATGCCGAACCGGTGCAGGTGGCGCCGCACGACATCGCGATGCTGCCGCAGGGCGGCGCGCACACCGTGTCGTCGGCGCCGGGGCTCGAGGCGCGGCCGTTCCGCGAGCTGATCGCCGCGCATTCCACCGGCCGCCACGGCGACCACCCGATCGTGTTCTCGCACGGCGGCGGCGGTCCGGTCACCGAACTGTTCTCGCTGCACCTGTGGCTTCCTGCCCAGGGGCTGGGTTCGATCATCGCGAGCCTGCCGCCGCTGATAGTGCTGCGCCAGGCGCAGATTCCCACCACCGCCTCGCTGGCGCTGGCGATGGAGACGCTGGTCAACGAGACCGTGGCGCAGCGCCCGGGCTGGCAGCTCTCGGCCGCGCGCATGGCCGACCTGCTGCTGGTCCACATCCTCTGCGAGCACCTGTACGCGCAGCCGGCCGCGGCGCCGGCCGAGCGCCTGGGCACCCTGCGCGGGCTCGACGACGAGAGCATCGCGCGCGCCATGGCGCTGATGCACGAGCGGCCCGCGCATCCGTGGTCGGTGGCGACGCTGGCGCAGGCCAGCTACCTGTCGCGCACCATCTTCAGCGAGCGCTTCCGCACGCTGGTGGGCGTGACGCCGATGCACTACCTGGGCTCCTACCGCATGACGCTGGCGGCCGAGAAGCTCAAGAACCGGCAGCTGAGCCTGCACCAGGTGGCCGAGTCGGTGGGCTACGCGTCGGAGAAGGCGTTCTCGCGCGCCTTCCAGCGCTGGACCGGGCTCACGCCCAGCGCCTACGCCCGGCGCCACGGCGCCGCCTGAACGCCGTCATCGTCCGGTCACGGACGAACGGTGACCAAATCCGGCGCGCCGGAGGTTGAGCCGCCGGCCCCGGGGCCGAAGAATCGCCGCATCCCCATCACGGCCCGCGCAGCACGCGGGCCAGAGAGACGACGACATGACGGTTTCCCCCTCGCGCCCCCGGCGGCAGCGCGTGATCCCCGCGGTGCGCGATCCCGCGCTCGAACTGTCGCTGGTCAAGCCGATCGCGGCCGGCGACAACCACCAGCGCGCGGCCACGGTGCAGGACACCGACGGCGAGCCGCTGCTGCGGTTCGAGGGCAGGAGCAACCCCTACCTCGAGCACCAGCGCAACGACCTGCTGCTGAGCCTGCAGCACATGCGCAGCGAAGGCCACGACGAGATGGTCTTCATGTGCATCACCCATTGCAAGGAACTGAGCTTCAAGGCGATCCACTACGAACTCTCGAACATGCAGCTGCGCGTGCGCGCCGACGACGTGGTCGGCGCACTGCAGCTCGCGCCGCGGGTGTGCGCGCTGCTCGAGTTCCTGGCCAAGACCTGGGACGTGCTCTCGACCATCACGCCGCACGAGTTCAACCAGTTCCGCAACACGCTGGGCATCGCCTCGGGCCAGCAGTCGTACATGTACCGGCACGTGGAATTCATCCTCGGCAACAAGTCGATTCCGCTGGCGCGCGCGCATGCCAACAACCCCGACGTGTGGCCCTACATGGAGCGCGCGCTGAATTCGCCGAGCCTCTACGACGACGTGCTCGCGCTGCTGCACCGGCGCGGCGTGCCGGTGCCGGCCGAGGCGCTGGCGCGCGACTGGTCGGCCAGCTATGCGCCGAACGCGGGCGTGGAGGCCGCGTGGCTGCAGGTCTACGGCGATCCGGCACCCGAGAACGATCTCTACCGGCTCGGCGAGGCGCTGATGGACATCGCCGACGTGTTCTCGCAGTACCGCTGGCGCCATTTCGTCTCGGTCGAACGCATCCTGGGCTTCAAGCCCGGCACCGGTGGCTCGGCCGGCGTGGGCTGGCTGCGCAGCGTGGTCGACCACCGCTTCTTTCCCGAGCTGTGGTCGGTGCGTACGCGGCTCTGAGCCTTTTCTTTCGTTTTTCTTTCTGGAGCACGCGTGTTCGATCAACTGCCGGCCCATGCCGACGATCCCATCCTCGGCCTGTTCGAGGCCTACAAGGCCGACCCGCGGCCGCACAAGGTCAACCTCGGCATCGGCATCTATTGCGACGAGCAGGGCCGGGTGCCGGTGCTGGATTCGGTGCGCGCCGCGCGCGCGCTGCTGGCCGAGGCCGATGCGCCCAGCGTCTATGCGCCGACCGAGGGGGCGCAGCCCTACCGGGACGCGGTGCGGCGGCTGGTGTTCGGCGAGGTGGCAACGGCGCCGCTCGTGGTGGTGCAGACCGTGGCCGGCACCGGCGCGCTCAAGACCGGCGCGGACCTGCTCAAGGACCTGTCGCCCGAGGCCACGGTGTGGATGCCCGACCCGACCTGGGCCAACCATGCGGCGATCTTCGAGGGCGCGGGGCTGCGCGTCGATCACTATCCCTACTACGACGGCAGCACCGGCGGCTTCGATCTCGACGGCGCCATCGCCACGCTCGGCAAGCTTCCGGCCGGCGACATCGTGCTGCTGCATCCCAGTTGCCACAACCCGACCGGCGTGGACCCCTCGCACGAGGAGTGGCACGCGCTGTTCGACACCATCGCGCAGCGCGGCCTGCTGCCCTTCTTCGACATGGCCTACCAGGGCTTCGCTCGGGGCGTGGAGGAGGACGCCTGGGCGGTGCGCGAATGCGTGCGGCGCGGCATCGCCTGCCTGGTGGCGAGCTCGTTCTCGAAGATCTTCTCGCTCTATGGCGAACGCGTGGGCGCGCTCGCCGTGCATGCGCCGGGCGCCGACGCGACGCGGCTGCTGGGTCGGCTCAAGCTCGGCATCCGGCGCAGCTATTCGTGCCCGCCGGGACAGGGCGCGGCACTGGTGCAGGCGATCCTGTCGGACCGCGCGCTCGAATCGCAATGGCGCGCCGAGCTCGAGGCGATGCGGCTGCGCATGCGCGCGATGCGCACGGCGTTGCATCGGGCGTTGCATCAGGCGTTAGGGCCGGGCTCCGGCTACCTGGTGGCGCAGCACGGCATGTTCAGCTACACGGGACTGGCGCCCGCGCGGATCGATGCGCTGCGCGAACGCTTCGGCGTCTACCTCGTGGGCTCGGGGCGGCTGTGCGTCGCGGGGCTCAATGCCTCGAACATCGAACGGGTGAGCGCCGCGCTCGCGGCGGTGCGCGCATGACGCGGCCCGAACGCATCCTCGTCGTGGGCGCCGGCATCGCGGGCTGCTCGGCGGCGATCGCGCTGGCGAGCCGGGGCTTCGGCGTCACGCTGGTCGAGAAGCAGGCCGAATGGCGCTTCCAGAGCTCGGGCATCTTCATCTACGGCAACGGTCTCGAGGCGCTGCGCGCGGTGGGCGTGCTGCCGCGCATCCTCGAGGCCGGCTTCGCGATCGAGGACGGGCGCAACGTCTACCTCGACCACCTCGGCGCGCCGATCGTCGACGTGTTCTATCCGCGCTCGCAGGGCGGCGCGGCGCCGATCGTGGGCATCAAGCGTTCGCAGATGCACCGCGTGCTCGCGGACCGGTTGTCGGCGCTGGGCGTGGAGATCCGGCTCGCGACCACGGTGGAATGGGTCGACCCCGAGAGAGAGCGCGCGCGGGTGCTGCTGTCCGACGGCACGGCGCGGGCCTTCGACCTCGTCGTCGGCGCCGACGGCATCCGCTCGCAGCTGCGCGAACGGGTGACGGGTCCGCTCGCGCCGCGCTACACGGGCTTCGGCGTCTGGCGCAGCGTGCACGAGCGGCCGCGCGCGCTGGTGGCCAAGATCATGATGATGGGCATCGGCAAGCGGCTGGGCATCATGCCGATCGCCGACGACCGGCTCTACCTGTTCGGCACCGTCGCCGAGCCGGCCGGCCGCTGGTATCCGAAGGAGGAATGGCCCGCGCGCATGCGCGAGCGCTTCGCCGAGTTCGGCGGACCGGCGCGGCCCTTCCTCGACCAGCTCGGCGCGGGCTCGGAGTTGCTCTACACGGCGGTCGAGGAGGTGCAGGCGCCGCTGCCCTGGCATGCGGGGCGCATCCTGCTGATCGGCGACGCGGCCCATGCCTCGACGCCGTTCATGGGGCAGGGTGGGGCGATGGCGGTGGAGGACGCGGTGGTGCTGGCCCGGATGCTGGACGAGCACGGCATTTCGGAGGCCAGCTTGCGCGCCTTCGGCGAGCGCCGCTATCCGATGTGCCGCTTCGTGCAGGACGCCTCGCGCCAGGTGGGCGAGGCCGGGGCGGTGGAGGACGCCGCGGGCTGCGCCTCGCGCAATGCGGCGATGCGCGAGGGCGCGCAGCGGCAGGTCGACGCGTTCTACGGCCAGCTGGACGCGCTGCGCGCGGGGTAGCGAGGGCCCTTATGTCCGAATCGCCCTAAGCATCTGACGAATGGGTCGTTCGCGTCCGGACGAGGGCGCGACAGAATCGCGCGCGTTCCCCAGTCCGTACCCGAAAGTTCTCCATGCGCGTCCCCTCCCTGTTCAAGCCGGCCTTTCTGTTCTGGGCCGGCGCGTCGATCGCCCTGGGCGCGCAGGCGCAAAGCGCCGACGCTTCCTATCCGGCCAAGGCCGTTCACATCACCGTGGCCAATACGCCCGGCAGTTCGCCCGACGTGCTCGCGCGCTACCTCTCGTCGCGGCTGTCGGCGCAGTGGAAGCAGCCGGTGGTGGTCGACAACAAGGCCGGCGCGGCCGGCATCCTCGCGGCCGACGGGCTCGCCAAGGCGCAGGCCGACGGCTATTCGCTGCTGGTCGGTGCCGACGGCCCGATCACCATCCTGCCGAACCTGCAGGCCAGCCTGCCCTACGACGCGCGGCGCGACCTGCTGCCGGTGGTGTCGCTGGGCCAGATCGACTTCGTGCTGGTGGCCAATCCCAAGACCGGCTATCGCAGCGTGGCCGACTTCGTGCGCGCCGCCAAGGCGCAGCCGGGCCGCATCAACTACGCCTCGGCCGGCAACGGCAGCCCGCAGCAGCTGGGCATGGAGCTGTTCAAGCAGAAGGCCGGCATCTACGTCACCCACATCCCCTACCGCGGCGGTCCGCTGGGCATGCAGGACGTGATCGCGGGCCAGGTCGACGTGATGCTGATCGCCGTGGGCCCGGCGCTGCCGCACATCCGCAGCGGCCGGCTGGTGGCGCTGGGCACGGGCGGCGAGAAGCGCCATCCGCTGCTGCCCGAGGTGCCGACCCTGGCCGAGAGCTACCCTGGCTACCGCGCCGGTACCTGGTTCGGGCTGTTCGCGCCCGCGGGCACGCCGCAGCCGGTGGTCGACGCGATCGCGCAGGAGGCCGGCCGCATCGTGCGCACGCCGGCCGCGCGCGCCGACCTCGCGGCCCAGGGCATCGAGGCCACCGGCTTCGCGCAGCGCCAGTTCCAGGGCCAGGTGGCGGCCGAGTACGAGCGCTATGCGCAGATCGTGAAGGCGAACGGCATCAAGGCGGAATAGAAGCCGGTCAACGCACCGACTTGGCCAGCGCCCGGGCGAAGGCCGCGACATCCTCGTCGCGGCAGACTTCCGCCACCAGCGGCGCATGGCCCTGCGCCACGGCCGCCAGGGCCATCGCCTTCTTCGGGCACAGGCCCAGGCAGCTGGACTGCACCACGCGCAGCCGCAGCGGCACATCGCGCAGTTCGTGCTTCAGTTCCTTGCGCACCGGCCTGGCCTGCAGCTTCGCGGGACCGTCCTTGCGCGCCTCGCACTCGCCGCAGACCAGCACGAGGCCGGCCAGCTTGGTATCGACCAGGGGTGGGGAATGGCTCACGCGGGGTCCTTCGCTGGGGTTCTTGCGGACCATCTTGGGGGCGGGGCCGCGCCGCGCAAGTCGGCCAAGCGGCCGTCCGGGTGCGCGGGATGGGGCGAATCCCTGTGCCGGATCAATGCCCCCGCCGGCCCGAATGCGCTAAGGTCCGGCCATCCGCGCCTGTTTGGCGTACTTTTTCACGACTTTCACCGACCATGTCCCGTCCCCCCATCGAGATCGAAACCGCCCCCCATCCCACCGCCACGGTGATCGTGATGCATGGCCTGGGCGCCGACGGCAACGACTTCGTGCCCATCGCCAACGAGCTCGACCTCTCGAGCGTGGGCCCGGTGCGCTTCGTGTTCCCGAACGCGCCCGTGATCCCGGTCACCATCAACGGCGGCTACCAGATGCCGGCCTGGTACGACATCGCGGTGGCCGACCTGGTGGCGCGCGAGGACGAGGCCGGCCTGCGCCGTTCGCAGGCCACGATCGAGGCGCTGATCGCCAACGAGAAGGCGCGCGGCATCGCGGCCGGGCGCATCATGGTGGCCGGCTTCTCGCAGGGCTGCGCGATGGCGCTGATGACCGGGCTGCGCCATGGCGAGCGGCTCGCGGGCATCGTCGGCCTCTCGGGCTACCTGCCGATCGCGGCCACCACCGCGGCCGAGCGCCATGCATCCAACCACGACACGCCGGTGTTCCTGGCCCATGGCCGGCAGGACCCGGTGGTGCCGATCGCGCGCGCCCAGCAGTCGCGCGACGCGCTCGCGGCGCTGGGCTACGCCGTCGAATGGCACGAGTACGCGATGGCGCACTCGGTCTGCCTCGAGGAGATCGGCGACCTCAACGCCTTCCTGCTGCGCGTGCTCGCCCCCTGAACCGGCGGGCCGAGGCGCCCGCGACCCGAAAAAGGAGACACCCCATGATCCTCGTCATCGGCCATGCCACCGCCAAGCCCGACACTCTGCAGGCCATGCTCGCGATCAGCGTCGAGCACGTGCAGCGCTCGCGCGCCGAGCCCGGCTGCCTCTCGCACGAGGTCTCGACCGACGCGATGCAGCCGCTGCGCCTCACCTTCGTCGAGCGCTGGAGCGACATGGCGGCGCTGCAGGTGCATTTCCGCGTCGAGGCCTCGCGCGCCTTCGGCAAGGCGCTGGCCGCGATGGCCGACGGGCCGCCGCAGATCCATGTCTACCAGTCCGAGGAGATCGACCTGGCCGGCCTCGCGGGCCGTTCGGGCGCTGCTTCACGGCCCCCCGAAAAGAGCTGATCGCCCCACCGAATCGAAAGGTGATGCTATGGAAAAAATAGCGAGCCGCAGCATAGCCGGCAGCGGGTTTCCCTGCACGAGCAGCGCCCGCGCCGCCGTGCTACCTTCCAGCCCCTCAGAAGATTGATGGGTCATAACAATATGAGCAACAGATTGCAGGAGAGGCTGGGTTCGCTCTCGGCCGGGCGGTTGAAGGGCATGCGGCGCGGCATCGAGAAGGAAAGCCTGCGCGCGCTGCCCGACGGCAAGCTCGCGCTGACGCCCCATCCGCTCGCGCTCGGCTCGGCGCTGACCCATCCGCACATCACGACCGACTTCAGCGAGTCGCAGCTCGAGTTGATCACCGGCGTGCACGGCGATGCCGAGGCCGCGCTCGACGAGCTGACCCGCGTCCACCAGTTCACCTACCGCGTGCTCGACCAGCTCGGCGACGAGCGCATGTGGGTCTCGAGCATGCCCTGCGGCCTGCCGACCGACGAGACCATTCCGATCGGCCGCTACGGCTCCTCGAACGTGGGCCGCGCCAAGAGCGTCTACCGCATGGGCCTGAGCCATCGCTACGGCCGCCGCATGCAGACCATCTCGGGCATCCACTACAACTGGTCGCTGCCCGAGGTCTCGAGCGAGGAGTACTTCGCGCTGATCCGCAACTTCCGCCGCCACGCCTTCCTGCTGCTGTACCTGTTCGGCGCCTCGCCGGCGCTGTGCTCGAGCTTCGTCGCGGGCCGCCCGCACGAGCTGCAGCCGCTGGGCGACGGCAGCATGTTCATGCCGCACGGCACCTCGCTGCGCATGGGCCGCCTGGGCTACCAGAGCGACGCGCAGGCCTCGCTGGCCGTGAGCTACAACAGCCTCGAGGGCTACGGCGCCTCGCTGCAGGACGCGCTCACGCGCCCGTGGCCGGCCTACGAGGCCATCGGCATCCGCAACCTCGGCGGCGACTACAACCAGCTCGGCACCAGCCTGCTGCAGATCGAGAACGAGTTCTACGGCACGATCCGCCCCAAGCGCGTGATCAACCCCGGCGAGCGCCCGCTGCATGCGCTGCGCGAGCGCGGCGTGGAGTACGTCGAGGTCCGGCTCATGGACCTCGATCCCTTCGAGACCGTGGGCATCAACGCCCAGACGATGCGCTTCCTCGACGTGTTCCTGCTGCACTGCCTGCTGAGCGACAGTCCCGACGACACACCGCAGGAGATCGCCGACCTCGCGCACAACCAGCACCTGACGGCCGCGCGCGGCCGCGAGCCGGGCCTGGCGCTGCGCCGCGGCGGCCAGCCGGTGACGCTGGTCGACTGGGGCCTGGAGCTGGTCGAGCAGTGCGCGCCGATCGCCGAGCGGCTCGATGCCGCGCACGGAGGCACGGCCCATGCCGAGGCGGTGCGCGCGGCGCGCGAGGCGCTCGGCAACCCCGACAGCCTGCCCTCGGCGCGGGTGCTCGCGGCGATCGAGCGCGAGCATGCCAACTCCTTCGTCGGCTTCGTTCGCGCGCGCTCCGAGCAGACCCGCGCCGCGCTCATGGCGCTGCCCTTCTCCGAGGCGCAGCGTGCCGAGTTCGCTCGCATGACCGAGGACTCGATCCAGGAGCAGAAGCGCATCGAGATGGCCGACACCCTGCCGTTCGAGATCTACCGCGAGCAGTACGTCTCGCCCGCGCGCCTGGGCGTGGGCCGGGGCCAGCGGGTGGCCGTGGCCGCCTGAGGGCGGGCCGCCGGCCGACGACAGCCGTCTTGGCCGGTGGCCTACAGGCGGTCGGTGTCGCTGGCTCACGCGGCACCGCCGCATGGCTGAGAGGATGGCGCCATGCAAGCCGTCGTCCGCCAGCCCGTCCCTCCCGTCCCGTTCCGCTTTCCGGCCCATCCGCAAGGGGGCGCCGCGCGGGGCGGGCGATCATGAGTCTCAAGGCCTATCTCGTCGAAGACAGCCCCGTGATCCGCGAGAACCTCGTGGGTTTCCTCGAGGACGTGACCGAGACCGAGGTGCTGGCCGTGGCCGGCAGCGAGGACGAGGCGGTGGCATGGCTCAAGCGCCACCGCGACGATTGGGACCTGACCATCGTCGACCTGTTCCTCGAACGCGGCAACGGCCTGGGCGTGCTCGATGCCTGCCGCCAGCGCGCGCCGCACCAGAAGGTGGTGGTACTCAGCAACTACGCCACCGCCGAGATGCGCGACCGCTCGCGCCTGCTGGGCGCCGACGCCTTCTTCGACAAGTCGGCCGAGCTCGACCAGCTCGTCGCCTACTGCGAAACCCTGCACGAAACCTCGTCGCACGGGTGACTGGCAAGGCGGCCCGGTCGCGGGCCTCCGGGGCTTTCTGAGGTAAAACGCGCCGCGGCGCGTGCGGTTCGGACGCGCCTTCCATCCATCCTCCGAGAGACCCAGACGACATGAGCAACGACAGCAGCAGCATCGACTTCCAGGGCCGCGTGGCCATCGTGACCGGCGCCGGCGGCGGCCTGGGCCGCCAGCATGCGCTGGCCCTCGCGGCGCGCGGCGCCAAGGTGGTGGTCAACGACCTCGGCGGCGCGCGCGACGGCTCGGGCGGCTCGGTGAGCGCGGCGCAGGCGGTGGTCGACGAGATCGTGGCCGCGGGCGGCGAGGCGATCGCCAACGGCGCCTCGGTCACCGACTTCGAGGCCGTGCAGGCCATGGTGCAGCAGGCGGTCGATGCCTGGGGCCGGGTCGACATCCTCGTGAACAACGCCGGCATCCTGCGCGACAAGAGCTTCGCCAAGATGGAACTGGCCGACTTCAAACTGGTGGTCGACGTGCACCTGATGGGCGCCGTGAATTGCACCAAGGCCGTCTGGGCCCTGATGAACGCGCAGAAGTACGGCCGCATCGTGATGACCACCTCCTCGAGCGGCCTGTACGGCAACTTCGGCCAGAGCAACTACGGCGCCGCCAAGCTGGCGCTGGTGGGGCTGATGCAGACCCTGAGCATCGAGGGTGCGAAGAACGACATCCGCGTCAACTGCCTGGCGCCCACCGCGGCCACGCGCATGACCGAGGACCTGTTCCCGCCCGACATGCTCGAGGCCTTCCAGCCCGAGGCCGTGGTGCCCGCGATGCTGGTGCTGGCGGCCGAGAACGCGCCCACGCGCGCCATCCTGTGCGCGGGTGCGGGCACCTTCGAGGCCGCGCACATCACGCTCACGCAGGGCGCGTGGATCGGCATCGGCGGCGACACGCCCGAGCAGTTGGCCGCCCGGCTCGACGAGGTGCGCGCGCGCGAGGGCGAGCAGGTGCCCCAGAGCGGCACCGCGCAGGGCGCGAACGAAGTCGCGAAGGCGAAGGCGGCGCGCGGCTGAATTCCGGCCGGGCGTTCAGGGCGCTTGACCTCGAGTGCACACGAGCACTTCCAATGGAATTCACCGGGCCTTCCGGTGCTTTCCATCGAAGCTCAAGAGGACATCGCCATGACCACGACCACCACCACCACCGCCAGCAACAAGGCGTTCATCCAGCACATCCACGCCCAGCTCGACCAGGGCAACAGCCGGCCCTTCCTCGAGGGCTTCGCCGACGACGCGACCTGGAAGCTCGAGGGCAGCACCGCCTGGTCGCGCACCTACCGCGGCAGGAAGGCGATCCGCGAGGAGCTGCTGAACCCGCTGTTCGCCCAGTTCGCCACCCCCTACACCAGCCGCACCGAGCACGTCCTGGCCGACGAGGACCGGGTGGTGGTGCAATTCAGCGGCGACGTGCTGACCCATGCCGGGCGCCGCTACAACAACCGCTATTGCTACGTCTACCGACTCGAGGGAGGCCTGGTGAAGGAGCTGATCGAATATTTCGACACCGGCCTGGTGGCCTCGGCGCTGGAAGCGCCGGCGGTCCCGGCCCCGGCCGATGCCGGCGCCTGAGGCCCGGCGCGGCGTCGCGCAGGGCACGCCGTTCCTGATCGGCGAGCTGGCGCAGCGCACCGGCCGCAGCGTGCACGCGATCCGCTGGTACGAGTCCCAGGGGCTGGTGCCCGGCGTGGTGCGCGACGCGGGCGGGCGGCGCCTCTACGGCGAGCCCCACATCGGCTGGCTCGACCTGATGGACAGGCTGCGCCGCACCGGCATGTCGATCGCCGAGATGCGCGAGTACACGGCACTCGCGCTGCGCGGCCGCGCCACCCTGGCCGAGCGGCGCGCGCTGCTCGCGGCGCACCGCGAGCGCGTGAACCGGACCATCGCCGAATGGAAGCGCGCGCTGTCGCTGGTCGACCGCAAGATCGATTTCTACGACGCCTGGATCGAGAGCGGGCAGCGCCCGCCGCTCATTCCCACCGCGGAGCCCGAGCCGGCGCTCCCGCCGCGCCAGCCGGACGAGCCCGCGCCCTCGCGCCGCGCGCGCCGGCGCTGAAGAAGGCTATTCGGCCACCAGCCCCGCGCCGCCGTCGCGGCGGATCGACTCGCGGTCGCGGTGGTTGTGCAGCCGGCCCAGCGTGCTGTCGAGCAGGCGCTTGAGCTTGTCGGACGCACCGCGGAAGGCTTCGTCCATGCTGGAAGCGTGCTGCTTCACGGCCAGCGGCTGGTGGTGCGCGAGCCGCGCCTCCATCACGCAGCACTTGTCGCGTTCGCCGGCCTTCTCGTGGTTCTCGTCGCTCAGGTGCACTTCCACCCGCGTCACGTCGTCGCGAAAGCGCTGCAGCTGCTGCTGGATCTCGGTGTCGGCCCAGCGCTCGAGCGCTTCCTTGTTGTCGATGCCGTTGCTCGTGTTGACCTGGATCTGCATGCCCAATGTCTCCCTTCTTGGATGTCAGGTTGGAGGATCGAAACGAGACTCCACTCTGAACGCTGAAATGGCGGCGAGCGTAGGCCAAGGCCCTGCCGGCGGGCCGGGCAGGGTTGGCGATGCGGCGATGAAGAGACCGGCCTACGCGCCCAGGCGCGACACCACGATGTGATCGGGCGGCAACTGCGCGCGGTGGCGCTCCCAGGCCGCGGCGAAGCCCGCTTCGAGGTGGCGCGTGTAGGCCGCGGTGTCGAACAGCGCGCAGTGCCCGCGCGTGGCGGCCAGCTCGGCGCGCAGGGCCGCGAGGCGCGGCGGGTCGGTCGCGAGCGCCAGGGCCAGCGCCTCGTAGGCGGCCGGCGAATCGGTCGCGAGCTGCGGGAAACCGGCCGCGCCCAGCAGGCTGCCCGCCACGCGGCCGGCGAAGGTCTGGCCCATGCAGCTCACGAGCGGCAGCCCGGCCCACAGCGCGTCGCTGGCGGTCGTGTGGGCGTTGTAGGGCAGGTTGTCCAGGCACAGGTCGGCCAGCGCCAGGCGCTGCAGGTGGGCCGACTGCTCGGCCCAGGGCGCGAACACCAGCCGCTCGGGCGCGATGCCGTGGGCGCTGGCGCGCTCGCGCAGGTTCCGTTCGTAGGCCTCGGTGCCGCCCTTGAGCCAGAGCACGCTGCCCTCGACGCGCGCGAGCAGCCGCAGCCAGATGTCGAAGAACGCGGCCGTGAGCTTCTGGCCGTTGTTGAAGTTGCAGAAGACGAAGGCCGCCTCGGGCAGGCCGGCATCGGCACGCGACAGCGGCGCGGTCGCCGTCTCGCGGCGCGAATCGTTGGGCTGGTAGGCGTCGGGCAGGTAGAGGATCTTCTCGCTGTAGTCCGCGCGCGCCGCCTCGGGGATCAGGAAGGGGTCGGCCACCAGGTAGTCGATGAAGGGCGCGCCCAGCGTGCCCGGGAAGCACAGGTAGCTGAGCTGCAGCGGCGCCGGCCGCAGCGCCAGCACCGAGGGCCGCGCATCGATGGTGTAGCCGCCGAGGTCCACCAGGATGTCGATGCCGAGGTCGGCGATGGCCTGCGCGGTCTCGCTGTCCGACAGCTCGTGCGCGTCGACGAAGCGGTCGAAGGCCCGCTCGAGCCGCTCGCGCATCGCGCTGCCGTCGCTCTGGCGCAGCGAGATCGCCGTGACCTCGAAGCGTTCGCGGTCGTGGCGCTCGAACACCTCGGCCACCAGGAAGGAAGTGGCGTGGCGCCCGAAGTCGGCCGAGATGTAGCCGACGCGCAGGCGATCGCCCTCGGCGCGCACCGGCGCGTGCAGCGGTTCGGGCGCCATCGGGTAGTGGCGCTGCGCATGCAGCCGCGCCACCTGCAGCTGCTCCTGCGGCGTGGAAGGCAGGATCAGCAGCGCGAAGGGCTCGATGCATTCGCGCTGCGCGCGGATGTCCTCGCGCAGCAGCGCCATCTGGGCGTCGAAGTCCTGCCAGTCGGCGATGGCCGCGCGCGCATAGAGCAGGCCGCCGCGCGCGAAGGCGTAGTCGGTGTCGCCGGGATGCTCGCGCAGGGTCCGGTCGTACAGGCGTGCCGCGTCCGCGAAGCGCCGGGCCTGGCACAGCGCGGTGCCGTAGTTCTCGATCAGCGTGGGATGCGCCGGCTGCAGCGCCAGCGCGCTTTCGTAGCACTGAAGTTCCTGTGCATGCAGGCGCAGCTTGCCGCAGGCCGCGCCGCGGTTCATGTGGGCCTCGAAGGCGCCCGGGCGCAATTGCACCGCGCGGTCGAAATGGGCCAGCGCCTCGCCGGCCTTGCCGAGCGCGAGCAGCGCGAGGCCCAGGTCGTGCTCGGCCTCGAACAGGTTCGGCTGGCGCTGCAGCAGCGCGCCGAAGGCCTCGGCCGCGGCGCGGTGCTGGCCCGACTTCTGACAGGCCACGCCGAGGTAGTACCAGCTCTCGAGGGAATTCGGGTCGTAGCGCAGCGAGGCGCGCAGCCGCTCGATGGCCTGCGCGAAATCCTGCGCCTGGCCCGCGATGAAGCCCAGCAGCCGGTTCGCGGCGGCCATGTGCTGGCCCTTCTTCAGCAGCTGCAGCAGCACTTTCTGCGCAGCGGAATACTGGCCCTGCCGGAAAAGCAGCTCGGCCGACTGCAGGCTCATTGCAGGCCCTTGTTGTTCGATGATCTGGGGAGAGGAACCAGGAAGTGGCGCCCGGCCGCGAGGGCGGGCGCGCGCAGTCTAGCGTCGCCGTGTTGCGTCTGCCTGACGCGGGAATTAGGGCGCGGCGGCGCCCCTTCGCTCAACTCTGGATGTAGTGGGTGAGCTGCTCGATGGTCTGCTCGTGGTCGGCAATGATGTCGTCCATCAGGTCCTGGATCGAGATCATGCCCACCACCCTGTCGCCGTCGACCACCGGCAGGTGGCGGAACTTGCGCTGGCTCATCAGCGCCATGCAGGTGTGGGTGGGGGTCTGCGGGTTCACGGTCATCACGTCGGGCGTCATGATCTCCGAGACCTTGACCTCCTTGGAGTTCTTGCCCTGCAGCGCCACCTTGCGCGTGTAGTCGCGCTCGGAGAGGAAGCCGACCAGCCGGTCGCCCTCCATCACCATCAGGGCGCCGACCTCGAAGCGGGCTAGCGTGGCCAGCGCGTCGAACACCGTGGTGTCCGGCGATGTGCGCCAGGCCGAGGAATCGTGGCGTTTGAGCAGTTCGGAGACGGGTTTCATCGCGGCAACTCCTGGAAAAAAGTCTGGATTCGACCGACGCCGGAAGGCGCGCGCTCGGACAAATCATAGGGGCTGGCGCGCGCGAACGGCGCAAGACTTTGCAAGCGTGGCGGCCATGCCCCGCGCGGCAAAGACCCCGGTATCCCCGCGCGGCCGGGGCGTATCGATCCATTCAGGTTCGCGGTTCACAATGCGCACCCCGGACCGGTGCACGCACCGTCTCCCGGCCCCCTCCCGCAGCCACAGACACAAGAAAGAACACGCACCGATGGCGATCCAGTGGTTCCCCGGTCACATGCATCTCACGCAAAAGGCGATCACCGAGCGCGTGAAGGACATCGACGTGGTGATCGAGCTGCTCGACGCGCGGCTGCCCGGCTCGAGCGCCAACCCAATGCTCGCGCGGCTGACCGCCAACCGGCCGGCGCTCAAGGTGCTCAACAAGCAGGACCTGGCCGACCCCGAGCGCACCGAGCGCTGGCTCGCGCACTACAACGCCCTGCCGGCCACGCGCGCGATCCCGCTCGACGCCAGCCTGTCGACGCCCGCGCAGCAGATCGTGCGCGCCTGCCATGCGCTGTCGCCCAACCGCGGGGGCCTGGCCAAGCCGATGCGGGTGCTGATCTGCGGCATCCCGAACGTGGGCAAGTCCACCCTGATCAACACCCTGACCGGCGGTCGCAAGGCCAAGACCGGCGACGAGGCCGGCATCACCAAGCTCGAGCAGCGCATCACGCTGGCCGACGACTTCTACCTCTGGGACACGCCCGGCATGCTGTGGCCGCGCATCGTGGTGCCCAAGAGCGGCTACAACCTCGCGGCCAGCGGCGCGGTCGGGCGCAACGCCTTCGACGAGGAGGAGGTGGCGCTCGAGTTGCTCGGCTACCTCAAGCAGCACTACGCGGCGGGGCTGGTCGCGCGCTTCAAGCTGGTCGAGCACGAACATGAACCCGCGGAGCTCGCCGAGATGCGCGACGAGGCGCTGCTCGACACCATCGGCCGCAAGCGCGGCGCGCTGCTCGGGAAGGGGCGCGTGAACCTGCAGAAGGCGGCCGAGATCGTGATGCACGAGTTCCGCGCCGGCAACCTCGGGCGCATCACGCTCGAGACGCCCGAGGAGTTCGCCCAGTGGCTGGCCGAGGGCCAGCGCGCCGATGCCGAGCGCGAGGCGAAGAAGGCCGCGCGCAAGCAGCAGCGCAAGGGCGGCAAGGCCGCGGCCGCCGAGGACGACGCGGCCGCCTGAGGCGCCTTCCCGGGCGCCCGGCCATCCCTTGGCGCGGCCGCGGTGCGCGCTGTCGCCGACGCAACTGCCGCGCGCGTTCCGGTCGCGGGCGCGACGGGCCGGCCGGGGGCCGCTTCGTAGAGTGGACTCGACCCATTCCGGTCGACAAGGAGAGTCCCCCTCTCGAAGGAGCATCCGATGCTAGACACCATCCAGGCCGTGAACCGATCGGCCGCATTCAACCGCTGGGCCGGCTTCGAAGTCGTGCGCGCGGAACAGGGCGAGGCCGAGCTGCGCATGGCATGGCGCGAGGCCGACATGGGCCAGTACGCCGGCTTCCTCCATGCCGGCATGATCGGCGCGCTGCTCGACACCGTCTGCGGCTTCGCGGCCGCCACCGTGGCGGGCCGCGTGCTGGCCTCGCACTTTTCGGTCGACTGCATCGCGCCCGCGCTGGGCCGCGCCTTCGTGGCGCGCGGGCGCGTCGTGAAGGCCGGGCGCAAGCAGGTCTTCACCGCCGCCGAGCTGTTCGGCGAGGCCGAGGACGGCACGCTGAAACTGGTGGCCACGGGCAGCACGATCCTGGTGCCGGTCGAGGACAAGGGCTGAGGCCTTCAGCGCGCGGCCGTCAGGGCCGCCGCGGGCGCCGGCCGCGGCGCCCGCTTTTCCCGCATCGGCAGGCCGAACAGCGGCCGCAGCCAGCGCACGCGGCGGATCAGCGCGTCGTTGAGCAGCCAGCAGCCGCCCAGCGTGGCCGCGAGGATCAGCGCCGGCTCGAGCACCGGGCCGAGCGCCAGCGGCGCCAGCCGGACGATCGCCAGCACGATCAGCGTCTGGTGCAGCATGTACCAGGGATAGACCGAGGCATTGGCCCAGCGCAGCCAGGGCCAGGGGCGGTTCAGGTGGCGGTGGCCATGGCCGAGGAGGGTGGCGACCGCGGCCCAGAGGTAGAGCGAGCGCAGCACGGCGTTGACCTCGTCGGGCACGCGGCCGGCGCCCAGCGTGCGCGCCGCGATGTAGGCGGCGACCACCGCCACGGCCAGCGCCAGCGACACGCGGCGCAGCCGCTCGAGCTCGCGCCAGATGCCGCTGTCCGCGCCCATCCAGTAGCCGTAGAGGAAGACGGTGAAGTAGATGCTGTGCAGGAAGGGGTCGCGCACCAGGTCGTGGGTCGGCGGGTAGTGCGGCGCCAGCAGCAGCGTGAAGGCCGCGAGCGGCAGCGCGGGCACCAGCAGCAGCCAGCCGCCGCGCAGCCCGTTGAAGGCCCGGCGCAGCGCCTGGCCCGCGGCCGAGCGCCACAGCGGCAGCGTGAGCGCCACCGCGGCCGTGTAGACGAACAGGTACGGCAGGTACCAGAGGTGGTTCCAGGTGATGCCGAACTCGGCGCCCGCGAAGGCGCCTTTCGGCCAGGGCTGGCTCATCGGCAGGTAGCGCGCGAGGAAGGCGCCGAAGCCCGGCGCCACCAGACCGTTGGCGACGCCCTCGGCATAGGCCTGGTACGGCACGACCACCGCCATGCCGAAGGCCAGCGGCAGCATCAGACGCAGCCCGCGGCCGCGCAGCAGCGCCGCCGTGCCCTGGTGGCGGCTCAGGAAGGCCAGCGAGACGCCCGAGATCAGGAACACCAGGTCCATGCGCCACAGGTTCAGCAGCCGCATCGGCCACTGCAGCCACTCGGCCGCATGCGGGCTCTTGAGGTGCCACGGCCAGTCGGCCACGTAGTACATCGCCACGTGGTAGACGATGACGAGCAGGAAGGCGAGGGCGCGCAGGGCGTCGATGTCGTGGCGGCGCTCGACGGCGGGCGGTGGGGTGGCGGGCATGGGGGGCTCCTGACTGCAAAGGCGGCCATGGTCGAGGCGCGATGCCGCCGCGGCGCGCCCCGGGGACGGATCGCCGGCACTTTGTGACGAGCGGTGAGCCCGCTGGGACGAAACCAGGGGAGAAAACCGCCCCCTGGGCCGCCCCTGTCGCCCCATTCGCCACGCGGATCGCGACAATCGCCGGCCATGGCCGGCCCGCGCAAAGACCTCTACCACCGCTACGAGCCGATCCGCCGCTACGTCGAGGTCGGCTTCTGGATCGTCGTGATGGCGCTGCAGGCGCTGTTCAACACCATGGTGGCGATGGTCGACGCGCGCTCGCGCGCCGTGCCGCGCGAGACCTGGGAGATCGTGGTCTGGGAGGGCTCGAGCCACCTGGTCCTGCTGCTGCTGGTGCCGGCCATCGTGGCGCTGGAGCGCCGGCTCTCGCCGCTGGCCTCGCTGGCGCCCGGCAGGCTGGCGCGCTACCTGGCATGGCACCTGGCGGCCAGCGTGGTGTTCAGCGGGGTCCACGTGATGGCGATGTTCGCGCTGCGTTCGCTGGCCTATGCAGTGGCCGGCGAGCACTACGCCTTCGGCGGCTGGGCCGCGCAGTGGGGCTACGAATACCTGAAGGACGTGCGCGCCTACGTCTCGATCGTGTTCGGGATCTGGGCCTACCGGATGTTCATGCTGCGCTGGCAGGGCGAGGCGCGGGTGCTCGACGCGCCGGACGAGGCACCGGAAGCGTCGCCGCAGCCGGCGGATGCCGCGCCCGCGCAGCCGCCCGCCGAACCCTCACCGCCCCCGGCGCCCGCGCGCCCCGAGCGCTTCCTGGTGCGCAAGCTGCGGCGCGAATTCCTGATCGCCGCCAGCGACATCGACTGGCTGCAGGCCGAGGGCAACTACGTCGGCCTGCACGTCAATGGCCACGACTACCTGCTGCGCGCCACCCTGACCGATTTCCTGACCCAGCTCGACCCGGCGCTGTTCGTGCGCGTGCACCGCAGCCATGCGGTCAATCTTTCGCGGCTGCGCGAGATCGAGCCGCTCGACGGCGGCGATGCCCGGCTGCACATGCACGACGGCAGCACCGTGCCGTGCAGCCGGCGCTACCGCGAGGCCCTGCGCGGCGCGACGGCCTCCTGAACCGCCGCGGGGTGCCGCCATGCACCGTCAGGCGGCATCCGTTCCGGTGCGCCGTGCCTGCCCACCGGGCTCGTTGAGCCCCATCTCGGCCCGTTTCGCACCATTGACGAGCTTGTGGGCACCATTTTTGCTTCATTGGCCCGCCGTCCTGCTGAATTCAGGTGCGGCGCACCAAATCAATCCAAAAACCAGCAAGAAGCTCCAATGGACGCACTCAAACAGGGCGCAGACGCGCTGTTCATCCTTCTAGGCGCGATCATGGTGTTGGCCATGCATGCGGGGTTCGCCTTTCTCGAACTCGGCACGGTCCGCAAGAAGAACCAGGTCAATGCGCTCGTGAAGATCCTGGTCGACTTCTCGGTCTCGACCATCGTCTACTTCCTCGTCGGCTACGGCGTGGCCTACGGCACCCATTTCTTCGTCAGCGCCACCGAGCTGTCGGCCAGGAGCGGCTACGACCTGATGAAGTTCTTCTTCCTGCTGACCTTCGCGGCCGCCATCCCGGCCATCATCTCGGGCGGCATCGCCGAGCGCGCCAAATTCTGGCCGCAGCTGATCGCCACCGCCGTCATCGTCGGGCTGGTCTATCCCTTCTTCGAGGGCATCGCCTGGAACAAGCACTTCGGCATCCAGGACTGGATCGCCTCGGTCACGGGCCATGAATTCCACGACTTCGCGGGCTCCGTGGTGGTGCATGCCGTGGGCGGCTGGCTCGCGCTGCCGGCCGTGCTGCTGCTGGGCGCGCGGCGCAACCGCTACCGCGGCGACGGCTCGCTGGCCGCGCATCCGCCGTCGAACATCCCGTTCCTCGCGCTCGGCGCCTGGGTGCTGTGCGTGGGCTGGTTCGGCTTCAACGTGATGAGCGCGCAGACCATCGACAAGATCTCGGGCCTGGTCGCGGTCAATTCCGTGATGGCGATGGTCGGCGGCACGCTGGTGGCGCTGGCCATGGGCAGGAACGACCCCGGCTTCGTCTACAACGGCCCGCTGGCCGGGCTGGTGGCGGTGTGCGCGGGCTCCGACCTGATGCACCCGATTGGCGCGCTGGTGGTGGGCGGCGTGGCCGGCGCCATCTTCGTCGCGATGTTCACGCTGACGCAGAACAAGTGGAAGATCGACGACGTGCTCGGCGTCTGGCCGCTGCACGGCCTGTGCGGCACCTGGGGCGGCATCGCGGCCGGCATCTTCGGCACCCAGGCGCTGGGCGGCATCGGCGGCGTGAACCTCGGCGCGCAGCTCATCGGCACCGCCATGGGCGTGGTCTGGGCGCTGCTCGGCGGCGCCGTGGTCTACGGCGTGCTCAAGAAGACCGTCGGGCTGCGGCTGTCGCAGGAAGAGGAATTCGACGGGGCCGACCTCTCGATCCACCACATCTCGGCGACGCCGGAGCGCGAAGTCAACTGGTGAACGGTTCGCGGTGGGGGCGGCTCAGCACTTCTGGAAGCGCGGGCACTCGGCCACCGCGCGGATCGCCACCACCGTGTTCTCGCCGTCGAGCCGGCGCGAGAGGAATTCGACCGGCGTGCCGTCGGCGATGTCGGCCGCGAGCCTGCGGTCGGCCAGCCTGAAGGTCTGGGTGGTGAACGGGATCTTCGAGCGCGGCGGGATCTTCAGGTGCAGGTACAGCTTGCCGCCGGACTCCTCGTGCGAGGACATCAGGCGCGCGCGCGTGTAGACGGGGTCGGTCTTCGTTTCCTGCGCGGCGGCGCCCGCGAGTGCGAGCAGGGCCGCGGCGGCCAGGGCCAGGCGGGACAGCGGCGGGAAGGGCATGTGCGAACTCCTCGTCGAAGGTGGCGGAAACGCCATTGTCGAAGCGCCAACCTTCGGCCAAGCCAAAGATGCGTTCGCCCGCGCGCGCCACGCGACCGCGCTTCGGCACAATCGCGCCCCCGGCAAGAACACGGAGGACGGGAGATGGCGAACGACACGATCGAGATCCGGCGCTTCGATGTCCATGCGGACGACGCGTCCGAATGGGCGCGCTTCCACAGATACCGGCGCATCCGCGACGAGGAGCTGCACCCCGGCGAGCCGCAGGCCGCCGATGCCGATTTCGAGCACGACGCGCGGCGCCGCATGCCCTTCTTCGAGGCCGAGCGTTTCGTCGCGCGTGAGGGCGACGAGCTGGTCGGCAACATCATCCTCTGGCGACGCCGGCCCGACGCACCGAACAGCGAGCCCTTCGCCTTGCACATGGAAGCCTGGCTCGGCGTGCTCGGCGCGCACCGGCGCCGCGGCATCGGCAGCCGGCTGCTGGTGCCGCTGCTGGCCTTCATGCGCGAGCACGGCAAGACCGTCGCGACGATGAACACCTTCTACCCTCCGGGCCATGCCTTCCTCGAAGCCTCGGGCGCGGTCCTCAAGCACCGCGTGGTCGAGAACCGCATGCGGATCGACGGCCTCGACGCGGACGAGCTCGCACGCTGGAAGGCGCAGGGCACGGCCGGCGGCGCGCTGCATTTCGAGATCCATCCCGGCCGCACGCCGATGGAGCGCCTGGCGCAACTGCTGGCGCCGTTCTCGGACCTCTTCAACGACATGCCGCTCGGCGAACTCGAGCTGCCGCCCGCGCGCTACGAGCTCGACGGCTACGCCAACTGGTACCGCGAACTCGACCGCAGCGGCGGCGAGCACCACCTGGTGCTGCTGGTCGACACCGACGGCACGCTGGCCGCGATGTGCGAGGCGCACTGGGACCCGCGCACCCCCGACCGCCTGCACCAGCGCCTGACCGGCGTGGCGCGCGCCTGGCGCGGCCGCTCGCTGGCCAAGGCCGTGAAGGCCGCGATGCTCGACAGCGTGCGCGCGCTGCATCCCGAACTGCGCACCGTCGTGACCTACAACGCCGAGGCCAATGCGCCGATCCTCGCGATCAACCGCCGGCTGGGGTTCGAGGTGCATCGGCGGCAGGGGGTCTATCAGCTGGGGGTCGAGGCGCTGGCCGAGTGCCTGGCGCGGCGCGGGGAATCGTCGGCCTGAAGCGCAAATTGCGCCGATACGCTTCAAATTTGAAGCGTATCGGGCCGGAACCGGCGCCCAGCAAGAACGCGCCGCCTGTAGCAAACTCGCGCGACCCCGATCCCGCCCGAGCCGCCACACCCCACCATGACGCAATCCCCACCCGCTCTCGAAGTCCTCCCGCGCGACCTCTCCGCCTACCGCCAGGGCAATGTCGGCGTCGACTACGTGCACCGCTTCGAATCGGGCAAGCCCGGCCCGCACGTGCTCATCAATGCCCTGACCCACGGCAACGAGATCTGCGGCATGACGGCCGCCACGCACCTGCTCGACCATGGCGTGCGGCCGAAGATCGGCACGCTCACCGTGAGCTTCGCGAACATCGACGCCTACGAGTCCTTCACCGAAGCCGCGCCCTACGACAGCCGCCAGATCGTCCACAACCTCAACCGCATCTGGTCGCCCGAGTGGCTCGATGGCACCGAGGACAGCCCCGAGCTGCGCCGCGCGCGCATCCTGCGGCCGGTGGTCGAGGCCGCCGATCACATCCTCGACATTCATTCCACCAGCCAGCCGGTGGTGCCGTTCTGGGTCTACCCGTCCTTCGAGCGCAATGCCAGGGTGGCGATGGCCATCGGCCGGCCGCCCGTGCACCTCGTGATGCCCGACGGCCTGGGCTCGGGCACGCCGCTGATCCAGTACGGCAGCCATGGCGGGCCCGACGGGAAGGGCGTGGCGATGGTGGTCGAGTGCGGCCAGCATTTCCTGCGCTCCGCCTCCGACCTCGCCACCGCCGTCACCTACGACTTCCTTGCCTACTTCGGCCTGGTCGACAAGGACCCGGCCGCCCCCGCGCCCGAGCCGCAGCGCCGCTTCAAGCTGCTGCAGACGCACGTGATCCAGAGCGAGGACTTCGCCTTCGTGCGCCCGTTGATCGGCTTCGAGACCTTCGCCAAGGGCGAGCTGATCGCCACCAACGGCCCCGACGAGATCCGTGCGCCGGTCGACGACTGCACCGTGTTCATGCCCGCGCAGCGCGTGATCGTGGGGCGCGAGGCGCTTTACCTGACGCAGCCGATTTGAGACGAGCCAGGGCAGCGTCGTGTGAGGCCGCGGGCGTGGTGGGGTCGAGGCAGGCGGCCGTGAAGCCCGACCGCTCCGAACTCATGCGCGTGCCTTCGAAATCGTCTTGCCCCGGCAGCGCGGATAGTTCGCGCAACCCCAGAAGCTGCCGTCGTTCTTCGCCGAGGGGCGCTCGACCATCTTGGTCCCGCAGCTGGCGCAGGTCGGCCGCCAGTATTCGCCCTCATAGGCGACTTCGAGCAAGGCGACCTGCTGCGCGGGCGTGCGCTGGCCGATGAGCTTCAGCAGCGCCTCGCCATCCTGGACATGGATGCGGTTGGCCTTGGCGAAGGCGATGGCATCGCTCGAGAACCTGGAGCTCGTGACGTAGGTGCCGCTCTTCAGGCCGTGCGAGGTCATCACGCCGAGGAATTCGCGCAGCTCCTTCACACCCACCGGCCGGTTCTGCCAGTGCTTGCACTGGACGATGCGCGGCTGGTCGCTGTGTCGGGACTGCAGCCAGATGTCGACACCGCCGTCGGCACCATGCGACTGGCTTCGGGTGGCGAAGCCCGCCTGCGCGTAGAGCGCTTCGCATACCGCCTCGAAGCGCCGCCATTCGATCTCGGCGAAGACGGCGGCGCTCCATGTCGCCGCGGCCTGGCTACCGGTATCTCGCCGGGGGTAGAGCGGCGACGCGGCACCGGTGTCGAGCACGGGCTCGGTCCGCGCGCGGGAGGCCGAGGCCGGATCCGCCTCGGGTGCACCGGCCGCCTTGACCGCCCGATCGATGAAATGGTGGAGCGCCAGCAGCACAGCGCCGACGGCCAGCGCGGCCCAGCCGGCGGGCCGAAGTGCGGCGCCCAGGCCGGCCAGCATCGGACCGCGCAGGAACATCGGCACGACCAGCAGGAGAAGCAGGCCGACGAGCACCGCGGTCCAGCCCTTGCCCGCCAACTCCCGGCGCGCCCGCTCGCGACGTCGGTCCTGGCGCTTGGATCGGGCCATCTGCGCTGCCTCGCCGCTCAAGCCGCCAGCGCACTGCGCGCCGGAATCTTCTCGAAGCAGTGGTTGCACAGCGACTGCTTCACGAAGGCCGCGTGCGTGGTGTCGACCGGCTTCTTGCAGTGCTCGCACATGAAGGCCTCGCCGACCGCGAGCTGGAATTTCTGGAAGAAGGCATCGCTCAGGTGGATGCGGCGGATGTCGCGGATGTCGTCGCGCACCTTGAGGTTCTCGAGGGTGTTGTTGTCGAGCGCGGTGCGCGTGATGTTGAGGTGGTTGTAGCAGCCGTAGTCGATCGAGTAGACGTTGAAGGTCTCGCCCGCCATGTCCTTGTGCGAGTAGCCCTTCTTGCGCAGGTGCAGCACGCGGAAATCCACCAGCCCGAGGATGTGCGGATTGGCCGAGTACTTCTCGCTGATCATGAAGTGGCTCGAGTTCTTGCCGACCACGATCTCCTGCACGATCTTCTCGAGCAGGTTCTTCTCGACCGAGTGCTCGTCGACCTGCTTCTTCTTGTCGGTCTCGTACCAGCCCGAGGTGGCGGCGCGCACGTTCTTGATCGAGATGTGCTTGGACCCCGAGCTCTTGAACTGCGCGTACGAGTGGATGAAGAGGTTGATGAAGTCGCGCGGGATGCCCGCGCTCGCGATCAGCAGTTCGCCCAGCGCCTTGTTGGTGAGGAAGGCGTTGATGAAGGCGTCGTTGTTCTTGCGCGAGGGCAGCAGCAGTTCGTCCGAGAGGCTGGGGCTGTGCTGCTCGAGGTGCTTGCACAGCAGCTGGTTGAAGAAGTTTCGGGTCTTGGCCTTGTCGATCTCGAACACGTAGCGGTTGTCGAGCTGGTAGCCGAAGATGTCGCCGCCGTCCTCCAGGCCGTAGAACTTCTCGTCGGTCTTGTGGCCGAGGTCGGTGCGGTTCGGGATCGCGGCGATCTTGAAGCTGAAGCGGCTCGCGATGAAGGACTTCTTGACCAGTTCGGCCAGGTGCTTCTGGGCCGAGTTCGGGATCTCGGACCATTCGTCGATCAGGCAGAAGACGCGGTTCAGTTGCAGTTCCTCGCTCAGCTCCTGCAGCAGGTTCGCGATGTCGAAGACGCTGATGAACTGGTCCTTGAGCCTCGACTCCTGCGACTTGGTCTGCAGGCTGCCCGAGGCCTGCAGCTCGGGCGCCTTCGAGAGCTTGAGCGAGGCGCCGGCCTGCGCGATCGACTCGACGGCGAGGGCCGTCTCCTTGAGCTTGTTGAGCGAGCTGCCGTCGAGTTCGCGCTGGATGGCCTCGAGCCGGTGCTGCAGCTGGCGCTCGGCTTCGGCGTCGAGCGGATCGCGGCGCAGCGGGATGATGTCGTCCCGGCCGTGGATGGCGCGCAGGTTGCTCGAGAACGCGTTCACCAGGCTGCGGATGATGTTCTTGAACAGGATGACCGCGTACTGCTCCCAGCTCAGGCCGTCGGCCTCGGCATGCGGCAGGATGGTGCGGGCATCGATGTAGACCGCGATCCGGCGCGAGGCCGCGAAGTCGTTGTTGATCTTCTCCTGCAGCGCCTTCAGCAGATGGGTCTTGCCCGAGCCGCGGCGGCCGTAGATGACCTGGTTGTTGAGGTTGTGGATGTCGTGCAGCGCGTCCTCGCCCACGTACAGGCCGAGGTAGCTCTGGTCCTGGATGTTCTCGGCGCGCAGCGCGTTCGAGAGCGTCGCGACGGCCTTCTGGATCTGGACGTCGCTGATGGGCATGGCATTGCCGGTCCGGGGCGCGCTGGTCGTGTTCTTCTGCATGAGGGCTGGTGCAAGTGAAACGGACCGGCGCGCGTCCCCGAGATGGGGCCTCCCGGCGCGCGGTCTGAAAACGAATTGTTACTTGCGTCGAGCGCCTTGCCAACAGAGGCGCCCCGGCCCGGACCGCCGGCGAGGTGCCGGCGCAACGTTCAGGCGGAAATGAACAGCGCCGGATCGACCATGGCGCGGTTGAGCATCACCGACCAGTGCAGGTGCGGGCCGGTCACGCGGCCGGTGGCGCCCACCGCGGCGAGCTTGTCGCCGGTCTGGAGCACGTCGCCGACCTTCACGTCGACGCGGCTCAGGTGGCAGTACATGGTCAGCAGGCCGCCGCCATGGTCGAGCCAGACGGTGCCGCCATTGAAGAAGTAGTCGCCGGTGTCGATGACCTTGCCCGGCAGCGGCGCGAGCACCGGGGTGCCGGTGCCGGCCGCGATGTCCATGCCGCTGTGGGGATTGCGCGACTGGCCGTTGAACACACGGCGCAGGCCGAAGGAGCTGGAGCGGCGGCCGGGCACCGGCACGCGCATCTGCAGCGCGGCATCGGGGCGCAGTTCGGTGCGGGTGGCGGTCACGGTGGCGAGGTGGTCGCGCTCGCGCTCGTAGCGCGCCTGGTCCTCGGGCGAGAGGTCGACGGTGCGCGGCGCCACGTTCAGGCGCTGCTCGCGGTACTGCTTGGGCGCGATGCTGTAGCCGAGCTGGCGAGGCGCGGCATCGGGGCGGGCCTGCACCGAGATGCTGGCCTCGCCGGGTTCGGCCGCGAGCGGAATGCCGACGAGGGCGGTCCATTCGATGGCGTCGCCGAGTACCAGCACGGGCTGGTTGCCGTCGCCGCCAGTGGTGGCCAGCGGGCGCGCGGCCGCGGGGCCGAGCGACAGGCGCGCGATGCCACCCGGGACCTGGGAGGCGCGGGGCCAGACTTCGGGGGGCTGGGGCTTGGCGCCGCCGGCCTTCTTGGTCGCCGCCGTGGCGGGCAGGGCGAGCAGGGCGGCGGTGCCGATCAGGAGCGTGCGGCGGGTGGAGAGCGGAGCATGAAGGATGCGTGACATGGGCCGCATTGTGGCGGCATGGCCCGCGCCCGGTTGTCGGAAAGCACCATGTAAAACCGGGGCACGCGGCCCCGGTTCGTGATGCGGCGAGAGCGCCGGGGCCTACTTGCCCCAGCTGTCGCGCATGCCCGCCGCGCGGTTGAACACGCGCTGCCCGGCGGCGGCCGCCTTGGCGTCGAGCACGAAGTAGCCGTGGCGCTCGAACTGGAAGGCCGCCTCGGGCTTTGCGTCGGCGAGCGAGGGCTCGACATAGGCCGCGCAGACCTCGAGGCTGTGGCGATTGAGCTCCTCGAGCAACTCGCCGCTGCCCGGGTTGGCTTCGGCGAACAGCCGCTCGTAGAGCCGCACCTCGGCCTGCACCGCGTCGGCCACGGCCACCCAGGTGATGTTGCCCTTGACCTTGATCGCGTCGGCGCCCGGGGTGCCGCTCTTGGTGTCGGGCACCAGCTTCGCCTGCACCTCGATGAGCTTGCCCTCGGCATCGCGCGTGGCGCCGGTGCACTCGATGACGTGGCCGTACTTGAGCCGCACCTTGTTGCCGGGGAACAGGCGGAAGAAACCCTTGGGCTGGACGTCCTCGTAGTCGGTGCGCTCGATCCAGACCTCGCGGCCCAGCTTGAAGGCGCGCTTGCCGAGTTCGGGATGGTGCGGATGGATCGGTGCCGAGCAGTCGTCGAGCGCAGCGTCGCCACCCATGAGTTCGCCCCAGTTGGTGATCACCAGCTTGACCGGGTCGAGCACCGCCATCGCGCGCGGCGCCACGGGGTCGAGGGTGTCGCGCAGCGCGGCCTCGAGCGCGGCGTAGTCGATCCAGCCGCCCGACTTGGTGGTGCCGCTGCGTTCGCAGAACAGGCGCAGCGCCTCGGGCGTGTAGCCGCGGCGGCGCAGGCCGGCCAGCGTGGGCATGCGCGGGTCGTCCCAGCCGTCGACGTGCTTTTCTTCCACCAACTGGCGCAGCTTGCGCTTGCTGGTGAGCACGTGCGTCACGTTGAGGCGCGCGAATTCGTACTGGCGCGGGTGCGGGCTGGCGATCAGGCCGCCTTCGGCGAGGCGGTCGAGCAGCCAGTCGTAGAACGGGCGCTGGTCCTCGAACTCGAGCGTGCAGATGCTGTGGGTGATCTGCTCGAGCGCGTCCTCGATCGGGTGCGCGTAGGTGTACATCGGGTAGATGCACCACTTGTCGCCGGTGTTGTGGTGCGTGGCCCGGCGGATGCGGTAGAGCGCCGGGTCGCGCATGTTGATGTTGGGGCTCGCCATGTCGATCTTGGCGCGCAGGGTGGCGGCGCCGTCGGCGAGCTGGCCGTCGCGCATCTCGCGAAAGCGCGCGAGATTCTCCTCCGGCGTGCGGGTGCGGTAGGGGCTGTCGGTGCCGGGCTTGCCGAAATCGCCGCGGTTGGCGCGCACCTCCTCGGCCGACTGCTCGTCGACATAGGCCAGGCCGGCGCCGATCAGGTATTCGGCCGCGCGGTACATGAAGTCGAAGTAGTCGCTCGCGAAGTACTCGTGCGGCTGCATCACGCCGGGCGCGCTGGGGCGGTCGGCCAGGTAGGTCTCGTAGCCGAGCCATTCCACGGCGTCGCGGATCGAATCGACGTACTCCTGCTCTTCCTTTTCGGGGTTGGTGTCGTCGAAGCGCAGGTGGCAGACGCCGCCGTACTCGCGCGCGAGCTCGAAATTCAGCCAGATGCTCTTGGCGTGGCCGATGTGCAGGTAGCCGTTGGGCTCGGGCGGAAAGCGCAGGCGGACCCGGGCCGGATCGCTCATGCCATGGGCGTGGTGCTCGGCATCGCCCGGGGCCCCGCCCCAGCGGCGGCCGGCGTAGGCGCCCTGGGCGAGGTCGTTTTCGATCACGTGGCGCAGGAAATTGCTGGGTGCGGCGGGTGTTTTTGCGACGTCTTTGTCGGTCGGGGAGGTCATCGACGCATTCTAATTAGGGGACTCTTCAGGTTACCTTTGG
This sequence comes from Variovorax endophyticus, assembly GCF_025376855.1. Classification (NCBI taxonomy): domain Bacteria; kingdom Pseudomonadati; phylum Pseudomonadota; class Betaproteobacteria; order Burkholderiales; family Comamonadaceae; genus Variovorax; species Variovorax endophyticus. The sequence goes on along the minus strand of NZ_JAHUTH010000050.1, from coordinate 6,009 downwards.
CAACGCTCTTCACAATGTGGCGGGCAACCACTTTGCATTTGGCGCGTTCAATACGTACATGGGCAGCGAATGCCCACCCTACAAGGAGTCCAACATCATGAGCGTCACTCGTTCTACCTTCTTCAAGTGGGCCGCCGCAGGCGTCGTCGCCGCCGGTGCCCTGTTCGCGGCCACCTCGGCCAGCGCTCGCGGCGACGTGAGCTGGTCCATCGGCGTCGGCGTTCCCGGCGTGTCGGTGGGCGTGGGCGCCCCGGCCTATTACCCGGCGCCGGTCTACGCGCCGCCGGCCCCGGTCTACTACGCGCCGCCCCCGCCGGTGTACTACCGCCCGCCGCCGGTCTACTACCGTCCGGCCCCGGTGTACTACGCGCCGCCGGCCTACTACGGCCCGCGCTACTACGGTCGCGGTTACTACCGCGGCCATGGCCACTGGCGCTGAAATGCAACGTTAGACGTGAGCAAATGAAAAAGCCGGTTCCTCGGAGCCGGCTTTTTCTTTGGGCGACGCACCGGCCCGGATTTCACATGGCGCGAAAAAGATGGGCGTAGAGCCGGCTGACCGGGATCCGCTCGGGCCGCCCGCGCAGGTCGAGGGAGAGCTTGCCGGCCTCGTCGCGGTGCACCGCCTCGATGGCCGAGGCGCGCACGACGACCGCGCGGTGCACCTGCCAGAAGGTCTGCGCATCGAGCTGCGGCAGCAACTGCTTGAGCGGCGTGCGGATCAGGTATTCATGGTCCGCGGTCAGCACCCGCAGGTACTTGTCGGCGGCCTCGAAATACAGCACCTCGTCGATCGGCACCATGCGCACGGTGCTGCCGCCGGCATCGCTGGCGGCGATCATGCGCAGCGGCGCGGCCGAGGGTTCGGGCAGCGGCGCGCCGGCGCCACCCGCCGCCGCCAGCACCTCGCGCCAGCGCGCGAGCGTGCGGTCCAGCGCCTCGTCGGGCGGCGCTTCGGCCGTCGGCCGCGCGGCCAGCGCCTGCTTGAGCCGCGCCACCGTCTTGCGCAACCGATAGGGCTGCACCGGCTTCAGCACATAGTCGATCGCCTGGGCTTCGAAGGCGCGGGCCGCGTACTCGTCGTAGGCGGTCACGAAGACCAGCTGCGGCATCGGTGCCTCGTCCGCGGGCCAGGCATCGGCCAGCTCGGTGGCGGCGCCCAGGCCGTCGAGGCCCGGCATGCGGATGTCGAAGAACAGCACCTGCGGCAGCAGCCGCAGCGCCTCGCGCACGGCGCTGCGGCCGTCGCCCGCGATGGCGGCGATCTTCAGCTCGGGCCAGGCGGCGGCCAGTTCGGCCTTCAGCGCCTGCGCGAGCAGCGGTTCGTCCTCGGCGATCAGCGCGGTGGGGGAGGTGGCAGTGTTCATGGCGTGGGGGAGGCGGCCGGCGCATCGCCGGTGGAGGAAGCCTGCAGCGGAAAGCGCAAGGTGGCGCGGGTGCCCGTGTGCTCGCCGGGCGCGAGCGTCAGGGCGGCGCGCGGCCCATAGACCGTGGTCAGCCGCTCGCGCACCTGTTCGAGGCCGAAGCCGCCGCCGTCCCGCGACGTCGACGGCGATGCGGCATCGAGCCCGACGCCGGTGTCGCTGAGTTCGATCACCAGCAGCTCGCCCTCGCGGCGCGCGCGCACCGCGATCTCGCCGCCCTCGACCTTGGGCTCGAGGCCGTGGCGGATGCTGTTCTCCACCAGCGGCTGCAGCAGCAGCGGCGGCACCGGCACCTCGCGCAGCTCGGCCGGCAGCTCGAGCGTGTAGCGCAACCGCTCGCCCATGCGCACCGACATCAGCTCGAGGTAGTCGGCCAGCCGGTCGAACTCGGCCCCCAGCGGGTGCGCGAGCGTGCGCGAGCCGCTGAGGGTGACGCGCAGGTAGCTGTTGAGCCGGTCGAGCATGGCCACGGCGCGCGGCGGATCGAGCGTGATCAGCACCCGCAGGTTGGCCAGCGTGTTGAACAGCATGTGCGGCTCGAGCTGGGTTTCGAGCAGCTTGAGCCGGGCCTCGGTCGCATCGCGCCTGGCTTTTTCGATCTGGCCCTGCAGGTGCTTGCTCTTGCCGAGGCTGTAGAAGAAGAAGCAGGCGCCGGCGGTGGCGACCAGCGTGATGGTGAGCGTGGTCGCCAGCTTGTGGCCGCGGTAGTCGAGGAAGTCGAGCAAGGGGGCGCCGCTCCAGGCGTCGCCGATCAGGTTGCCGAGCAGGAAGCCGGCGGTCACGCCGAAGCCGATCAGCGCGATGCTCTGCGGGCCATGCGGCCAGAGCACTTCGCGGTGGCCGCTCATCAGCAGCCGGCCGCCGTCGATGCACAGCCAGCTGATCAGGCCGATCGACATCGAATAGACCATGTGGTTGACCCAGCTGCGGCCGCTCGAGATGCTGAGCGCGGCCGCGATCAGGCAGCAGAAGACGGCGGTGATCAGCCCGTGCCGCAGCAGGTCGCGCAGGTTCTCGGTGCCGAACCTGGGGCGGGCGGCGGCAGGGGCCTGGCTCAACGGCGCTCCCCGGCGGCCAGCGCGCGGCGCTCGCGTTCGACCAGGCGCTCGTAGAAGTCGCCGCCCGGCGCGATGAACCAGATCACGGCGCCGTGCACCAGCAGCCCCAGGCCCCAGCCCATCAGCGGATAGACGGCCCAGGTGTGGCCCTTCGAGGCCGACAGCACGACCAGCCCGAGGTTGACCAGCACGTAGACGAAGGCATGGATGTACCAGCCCATCTTGGCGCCGGCGCGGCGGCGGGCGCGCTTCTCGAGCTCCGCGGGAGAGGGGGACGAGGACATGTTCATGACGGCTCCTTGATCTGGACGGGAATGAAATTCATGACGGCTCCTTGATCTGGACGGGAATGAAATCGGGGGCGGGGACGGGCGCCGGGGCTTGCACGGCCGCGCGCCGGCGCAGCTCCTCGGTGGTCTCGCCGGGCCCGTCGGGGTTCCAGCCCGGCGGCTTCACGAGGTAGCCGACGAAGGCGCGCACCGAGCGGGCCGAGGCCAGGTCCTCGAACAGCGCGCGCCATTGGCCGAACTCGATCTCGAGCAGGTTGTACGAGGTGATCGGCTTCACGAGGCCATAGCGGCAGGGCAGGTCGGCGCGTTCGGGGATGTAGGTGCCGAACAGGCGGTCGAACACGATCAGCACGCCGCCGTAGTTGCCGTCCAGGTACTCGAGGTTCGAGGCATGGTGCACCCGGTGCGCCGAGGGCGTGTTGAGCACCCATTCGAGCGGCCCGAGCTTCGGGATCCAGGCGGCGTGGATCCAGAACTGGTAGAGCAGGTTCAGCGTCAGCATGATCAGTACCACGCGCGGCGGCATGCCCAGGAGCGGCGCCAGCATGAAGAAGGCCAGCGTGCCGGTGAGCTTGCCGGTCCAGCCGAAGCGGTAGGCGGCCGACAGGTTGAGCTCGTTGGGCGAATGGTGGATCGTATGGGTGCACCAGAACCAGCGCACCCGGTGCGCGGCGCGGTGGTACCAGTAGTAGCAGAACTCCTGGCCGATGAAGCAGGCGGCCCAGCCGGTCCAGTGGTCCATCGGCAGGGTGATGAGGCGGTGCGCGTAGAGCCAGTCCATGGCGCCGACCCAGAAGGCCAGCGGCAGCAGCCAGCGCAGCGGGTATTCGCGCACCAGGAAGTCGAACACCGAGATGCCGGCCGCCTTCCAGTCGTAGCCGCGCCAGCCGTTGCGCCACGAGAGCACGAGCGCTTCGGCCAGCGAGGCGATCAGCACCACGGACACCGAGATCTTGAGGATCAGCACGAGGACGGACATGGCGCTTCCTGCAGGCGGATGGGGAGGGAATGGACGGCGGCGATCTTAGGCGGCGCCGGCCCGGCTGGCCATGGCGTCGGTGGCGATCGCCAGCTTCCACAGGCGCAGGGCGCGGGCCGCGAAGACGCCGCTGAAGGCACCGTAGAGCACGGGGATCGCGACCGCGAAGACGCTGTCGTGGCGCAGCTCGGGGTGCAGGGCCAGCGCCACGCCCACCACGTACTTGGTGAAGAAGATGCCCATCATCAGCGCCAGCGGCACCGCGCTGCCGGCCAGGTGGAAGCGGCGCGCGGCGGCGTCGTAGCGGGTGCTCGCGGGCAGCGGGCGCCGCAGCACCAGCGCGATCATCACGGCCGCGGCGGCGGCCCAGCCGAGCAGGGCGCCGAGCGAATCGCCGAAGGCCGAGGCCACGCCCATCAGCGACAGCGCGCCCATCGCGATCGGCATCAGCGTGATGCGCGTCAGGCCCACGCTGCCCGACAGCAGCTGCTTGCCGCCGAACCAGACCAGCAGCGCGAAGACGGCGAACACCCACTTGGGCGTATGGAGGAGGATCTGGATCAGCATGGAAAGACTCCTGGATCGGTTGAAGGGTTGAAAGGCGGACGAAGGGTTCGGGAGAAAGGATGGAGGCCCGGTGGCGTTGGAGCGGACTGTGCCGGCCCGCTCGCGGGACTGCCACGGTGTTGCGATGAAATGCGGGGCCGGCGGCGCGAAGTGCCTGCCGGCGGCGCGAAATGCGCGCGGCTTCGAGCGACGCCGGAACGGCACGCCGTCCTGCGGCAAGCGGGGGTACGCGAGCTTTACCGCCCGTTTACGGCACAGCAAACTCTGCATACACCTTTTGGCGCTGTACTCTAGGCCGCACCCGATCAGGCTCTCTTCTCTCTCCCATGGATCCCCAAACGCCTCCCGAACCCCTGCCGGCCACCGTGTCGCCCACGCATCCCCAGGTCCGTCGCCGCCGCTGGTTCGGCAGCCTGATCGCGCTGATCCTGCTCGTGGCGCTGGGCGGTGGCGCCTGGTACCTGGTGCAGCGCTCGAAGACGCCGGCGGCCGGTCCCGGCGCCGGGCCTGGCGGGCCGGGTGGCCCGGGCGGGCGGCCCGGAGGCGGGCGAGGCGGCGGTGCCGCCTCCAGCACCGTCGGCATCGCGACCGCGCGGCAGGCCGACATCCCGATCCAGCTCGAGGCGCTCGGCACCGTCACGCCGCTGGCCAACGTCACGGTGCAGCCGCAGGTCTCGGGCGTGCTCACGCAGGTGCTGTTCCAGGAAGGGCAGATGGTCAAGAAGGGCGACGTGCTCGCCACCATCGACCCGCAGCCCTACCAGAACGCGCTGGCCCAGGCCACCGGCGCGCGCCAGCGCGACGAGGCGCAGCTCGCCGCGGCGCGCGTCACCCTGCAGCGCTACCAGACCCTGCTGGGCCAGGACTCGATCGCGCGCCAGGACGTCGACACCCAGAGCGCGCTGGTCAAGCAGCTCGAGGGCACGGTCGCGATCGACCGCGCCAACGAGAACAGCGCGCGGCTGAACCTGGCCTGGACCCGCATCGCGGCGCCGGTCGGCGGCCGCATCGGCCTGCGGCCGGTGGACGTGGGCAATTACGTCTCGACCGGCACCAGCGGCGGCGTGGCCGTCATCACCCAGATGGCGCCGATCGACGTGGTGTTCTCGGTGCCGCAGGACCGCGTGCCCGAGGTCCAGCAGCGGCTGGCCGCCGGCGCCAGGCTGCCCGCCACCGCCTTCGACCGCGCGCGCGTCAAGCAGCTCGCCACCGGCAGTTTCTCCACGCTCGACAACCTGGTCGACACCCAGACCGGCACCGTCAAGGCCAAGGCGCGCTTCGCCAATGCCGACGGCGCGCTGTTCCCGAACCAGTTCGTCAACCTGCGCCTGCTGCTGCGCACCGTGACCAGCGCCGTGGTGGTGCCGGTGACGGCGATGCGCAACGGCCCGAACGGCGACTATGTCTATGTGCTGAACGCCGACAACACGGTGTCGCAGCGCGTGGTGACGCGTGGCGAATCGAGCGTCGACAACATCGCCGTGACCGCCGGCCTGAATGCCGGCGAGGTGGTCGTGACCGAGGGCGGCGACCGCCTGAAGGACGGCGCGCGCGTGCAGACCCAGGCCGACCGGCCCGCGGTCGCGCCCGGTGCCGCCGCCAATGGCCAGCACCGTGGCGGGCGGCGCCAGCGCGACGGCGCGCAGGGTGGTGCCCAGGGCGGGCAGGGTGGGCAGGCCCCGGCCGGCGGC